>DATEUR010000001.1:0-7072 GCA_035583565.1 Minisyncoccota bacterium
CGTGCCTTTCAACCCTTTTAATCTTCGGGATCAGAAAAAAGGCGTTTTAGCGGTGGCCTCGGCCGGGATTTTAGCTAACTTGTTTATTGCTCTCGTTTTTGGTCTTTTAATTCGTTTCGGCATAGCCTACAATTTTGACAGCGAACCTTTTATCTTTATCACGTCGGCTATTGTTATTGTTAATTTGGTTTTAGCCGTGTTCAATCTCGTCCCGATTCCGCCGCTTGATGGTTCAAAAATTCTTTTCGCCCTCCTGCCGCCGCGTTTCCGAGCGCTTGAATTTTTTCTTGAGCGTTTTGCCATCTTTATCCTGGTTGTCTTTATCTTTTTCTTTTGGCAGAAAATCGCGCCGGTTATCTTTTATTTATTCAACCTCTTAACCGGCCTTACTTTTTAAATGAATCTTGTAAGAAAATTTAAGACATGATATAATCTAAAGGTCTACAACAAATTTATCATTAATTTTTTTCAAATTAACTATGGGTATCGAAGATATGTTTAAAAAAACCAAAGAATTTTTTTCCGGTAGTATTTCCCGAGAAGAAGCTTTAAAAAAAATTGAAGCTCACCCCGTTAAAAAACAAGCTTACAACAAGTTAGCGGCAGAAGACCCGGCTAAGGCGGATAAATACATTGAATTTATTCAAAGTCATCCAGTGGCCAAATATGTAAAATGGAATGAAGAAAAACAAATTTTTCAAGACGCCGGCCTTTACGGCTTAAGCGGTCTTGAGGCAAAAAAGTCAGAGGGCGGTGGGGTCAAATAAATTAAAAAAGAAATGAAAAAACCCGTTAATTTTCTTTAGCGGGTTTTTAATTTGGTAAAAGTAAATCATACGCCATTAACCTTTCTGTCTTAATCAAAATTTTTTCACTTGTCGTTAATCCTTTTACCATTTCAAGAAATGCTCTGTCTAACTCTTCATCAGAATATAAATTTACGAATTCTTTATCTTCCAGAGCATTTAGCAGAGCTTGTTCAAGTAAAGAAATTTGGCTGATTTTTGGGAAGAAAAATTTTTCAATTGTTTTTACTAAAACTTTGAGGTCACTAACTGCATTCTCTCTTTTTACCATTTGGCCGTGTAAGACGACCAATTGAAGAAAAGATAAAGATTTTTTCAATTTCATTAAACAATCAGCCAAAATAACAAAAGCATCTTGCTTGCTTAATCTGTTTTCCGAAAACATTACTGCCGCCTTGGAAAGATCAAAACGAGTCCGAAATATTTCTTGCGTGAGCATCTTGTTTGGTTTTAAAGTTCTTTTTAAGGTTCTTTTGGTCTTTATTTTACAACCAATCCAAAAAAACTTCAATATTGACAAGATGACAAAACCATTATCTTATTTTAGCCCTTTCATTTTATCGGATGTCATTCTCGGTGTCATTTTAGATGTATAGATTGCGTTTGCTTGCATTTCGGGGCCTCTTTTAGTAAACTCTAAAGTCTATGCCACGAATCGGGCAATTAATTAAAAATCCCCGCAAGAAAGCCCGGGCTAAATCTAAAGCCCCGGCGCTTTCTTTTGCCTTTAATACCAAGAAAAACCGCCCGGTTTCTTTTCCTTCGCCTTTTAAGCGCGGTGTCTGCACGCTCGTCAAGACAACGACCCCGAAGAAGCCAAACTCTGCTCTCCGAAAAATTGCCAAAATCAGACTCACTAACGGTCAAGAAATCACCGCCTATATCCCCGGTGTCGGCCACACCCTCCAAGAGCACTCGGTGGTCATGGTTCGCGGTGGCCGCGTTAAAGACCTGATTGGTGTCCGTTATCACGTTGTACGGGGCGTTCTTGACGCCACTGGTGTTGAGAATCGTCGGACCAGTCGCAGCTCCTACGGCGTAAAGAGACCAAAATAACATGAGAAGGAAAGTTAAACGACCACCTCAACCGGAACCAGATATTTTGTATAATTCGCCGCGTGTCGCGAAGTTTATTAACTACATGATGTGGGATGGCAAAAAAGAAGCCGCCCGCAAAGTAGTTTATAACGCCTTTACTTTAATTGAGGAAAAAACCAAAAAAAGCCCCTTGGAAATCTTTGAAACAGCTTTGAAAAATGCCGGGCCAATGCTTGAAGTGAGATCGCGCCGAATCGGGGGCGCCAACTATCAAGTGCCGCGAGAAGTAAGACCGGAGCGCCGCCAGGCGCTTGCCATGCGCTGGATAACGCTTGCCACTCGCGGGAAGAAAGGCCGCGGCGCCGCGGAAAAATTAGCCGAAGAATTGATTGCCGCCGCGAAGAACGAAGGCAGCGCTATTAAAAAGAGAGAAGATACCCACAAGATGGCCGAAGCCAACAAAGCCTTCGCCCACTTCGCGTGGTAATAATTATGAATTACGAAATAACATTCCTCGCAGAGCACGGATATTTTTTTGCTAAAAAATTCCTCGTGCTCGGCCCGTCGGCCTCGCAAGTCTCTGCTCGGAATACTATTTCGTAATTAAAGTTTTATGGAACGCGAATACTCACTAGAGCGAACGAGAAATTTCGGCATTATCGCCCACATTGACGCCGGCAAAACAACCACTTCCGAGCGGGTTTTGTATTACACCGGCATGACCCATAAAATAGGAGAGGTTCACGAGGGTGAGACCGTCACCGATTGGATGGAGCAGGAGCGAGAACGAGGCATCACCATTACCGCTGCGGCGATCACCTGTTTCTGGAACCCGAACTACATGGGCGCCGATACGAGCAAAAAAACCCGTTTCAATATCATTGACACTCCTGGCCATATCGATTTTACCGTTGAGGTTAAACGCAGTCTTAGGGTGCTAGACGGCGCGGTTGTCGTTTTTGACGGCGTCGCCGGCGTTGAGCCGCAATCGGAAACTAACTGGCGCTATGCCGACGAAGGCAATGTCCCGAGAATTTGTTTTATCAACAAACTCGATCGGATGGGTGCTTCTTTTGAAAATTCTTACAAATCAATTTTGGACCGACTGACGCCGCACGCCATTTGCATGCAGATTCCGATCGGCGCGGAAGAAAATCTTGCCGGCGTTATCGATTTACTCACCCAGAAGGCCTATAAATTCGAAGGCAAGCTCGGAGAAACAGTTGTCGAAATGCCTATTCCGGCCGAATATGAAAAAGCTGCAAAAAAATTCCGCGGCGAACTTGTCGAAAAAATCGTGGAACAAGACGAAGCCGCTCTTAACGAGTATCTCGAAGGAAAAGAAATCGATTTACCGCGCCTCAAGGAAATTTTACGCAAAGCTGTTATCACCAACAAAATTTTTCCCGTTTACACCGGCTCGGCGCTCAAAAACAAAGGTGTTCAGCTTGTTCTCGATGCCGTTGTTGATTATCTTCCAAGCCCCCTCGATATTCCGCCGGTCAAAGGCACTAATCCCGAAACAGGAGAGAGAGAAACTCGCAGCGCCTCCGATAAAGAGCCTTTTGCCGCTCTTGCTTTCAAGCTCCAAGCCGATCCCTTCGTTGGTCAGCTCACTTTCTTCCGGGTTTACTCTGGGACGCTCGCTGCCGGTTCTTATGTTTATAACCCCCGCACGAGAAACCGGGAGCGAATCGGGCGTATTTTGCGGATGCACGCCAACGAGCGGGAAGAAATAAAAAAAATCTATGCCGGTGAAATTGCGGCGGCCGTCGGTCTAAAAGACACCATCACCTCGGATACTCTTTGCGATGAAGAAAAACCGATAATGCTTGAGCGAATTGTTTTTCCGGAACCGGTGGTGTCGCTTCGCATTGAGCCAAAAACCAAAGCCGACCAGGAAAAAATGGGCCTCGCCCTCAACCGCCTTTCTCAAGAAGATCCGACTTTCCGGGTGACGACTGATCAGGAAACTCTCGAGACGATTATTTGGGGCATGGGTGAGCTCCATCTCGAAATCATTGTTGACCGAATGAAACGGGAGTTTTCTGTGGAAACTAACGTCGGTAAGCCCCAAGTGGCTTATCGCGAAACAATTCTTGGTAACGGCGAAGCCGAAGGTAAATACATCCGCCAAACTGGTGGTCGCGGTCAGTACGGTCATGTCGTGATTAAAGTGAAACCGATTGATAAATCAGTTAAAGCGGAAGATCTGCCGAGAAACACTAAGCGCAGCGGCGGTTTTGAATTCGTAAACGCCATTAAAGGCGGTGCCATCCCACAAGAATTTATTTCCGCTTGTGAAAAAGGCTTCAAAGAAGGAATGGATCGCGGCGTGGTGGCCGGCTTTAAATTGACCGACGTCTCGGTTGAGCTTTTTGACGGAAGTTATCACGATGTTGATTCAAGCGAAATGGCCTTCAAGATCGCTTCTTCGATGGCCCTTCAAGAAGCGGCGAAGCGCGCCAAGCCGGTTCTGCTCGAACCAGTGATGAAAGTTGAAGTCGTCGTTCCAGAAAAATTCATGGGAGACGTCACCGGCAATTTAAACTCAAAACGCGGCATCATTGAAGGTTTTGAAGACCGCGGCCTTGCTAAGGCGATTAAAGCCTTGGTGCCACTTTCTGAAATGTTTGGCTATACGACCGAACTTCGTTCCATGACCGAGGGCCGGGGCACGCCGAACATGGAGTTCTTTAAATATGATATTGTGCCGCCAAATGTGGCCGAAAAGATTATCGCGAGCCGCAAATAACCCTGCCACTATCGAGGTTGAACCTCGATAGTGGTTTATTTAAGATTGTTGGTCTTGCCAGCAGTATTGATTAGGTATTCTTTGATGATATTTTCAAAAGATGATATTTGATTATTTTTTACCCAGGTTTCTATTTCTTTTTTATATTCTATTTCTCCCCCAGTTAATTCTAAAATCAGGTCTTTGTTGATAACTGAAGGAAAATTTTTTATACCCATATAGTCAGGCAAGCTGCTCCAACGGTAATTCTCTAAAAACTTTAATTGGGTTTCCGGATCTTTTTGAGTAACAAGATCAAGAGGATTAAGATGGATATAGACAGGAATGTATAAAAAATGAGCTTCCTTTTTTATCAAAACTGCTTTAAATCTGCCCTGAAAAAGTGAGCCAACCCTGTTAAGTTTTTTATTAAAATACATTGTGTAACCCGTTCCTAATTTTTGCATAAATTTCACAATCCCGTTGTTTTGTTTTTGTCTAAGAAGAAGATGAAAGTGATTCGGCATTAAACAAAATGCTAAAATTTCGACCAAAGGGTTTCTTGGTTTTTTGTTATTTTTTAGGCTCCCTGGTTTTGTTTCAATACCATTTTTAGTTTTAGTATAAAAATGTATATTTTTTGATTGTTCAAGATCATTGAATTCATAAAGATAGTGAATAAATCTGAAGTAATCTTTATCGTTTAAAAAAACCTTACGCTTTTCAACGCCTCTATTGAAAATATGATATATTTCATTTTCTGCAAAATAAGGTTTTTTCATACATAGTTAAGGTCACCGTTGTCGCTATAGTTACTATCAAGGTCACTATCGAGGTTCAACCTCGATAGTTACTTACTCACTTTACAATAAAAAAAAGTTTTGTTAAGATGACTTTCACGCGTTCAACCGCCCTATCGAGGTTCAACCTCGATAGTTGGTTTATTTATTAGTTAATTTTTATAATAAATTATATGGCAGAAGTATTTAAGAGAGATAAGCCGCACGTTAACGTCGGCACGATTGGTCACGTTGACCACGGTAAGACAACCCTCACCGCTTCCATCTTGCATGTCCTTGATCTTGCAAAGGACAAAGGTTACGGCGCTCGGGTTGAGCGAATTGAAAATATTGACAATGCGCCGGAAGAAAAAGCGCGTGGTATTACCATTGCCCTCCACCACTCCGAATATTGGACACCTAATCGCCACTATGCGCACATTGACGCTCCTGGCCACGCTGATTACATTAAAAACATGATCACCGGCGCCGCACAGATGGATGGTGCGATCATTGTCGTTGCGGCGACCGACGGCGTCATGCCTCAAACGCGCGAGCACATTCTCCTTGCCCGCCAAGTCGGCGTGCCAAAGATTGTCGTCTTCATCAACAAATCAGACATGGTTGACGATAAAGAATTAATTGACCTTGTTGAAGATGAAGTCAGAACTCTTCTTGATAAGTATGGTTTTGACGGCAAAACAACGCCGGTTATTCGCGGTTCCGGTCTTAAAGCCCTTGAAGCAAAAAATGCTGACGATGAGTGGGCAAAGAAAATTCTGGAACTTATTAACACGCTTGATACCTATATTCCTGTGCCGGAGCGCGAAACCAAAAAGCCTTTCCTGATGCCGGTTGAAGACATTTTCTCGATCGAAGGTCGGGGCACTGTTGTCACCGGTAAAATCGAACGCGGCGTCGTCAAGGTCGGCGAAGAAGTTGAAGTCATTGGTCTCAAACCTACTCAAAAAACGACTGTGACCGGCATTGAAATGTTCAACAAATCTCTTGAAGAAGGCCAAGCCGGGGATAATGCCGGAATCTTGCTTCGGGGTATTAAAAAAGAAGATATCACCCGCGGCCAAGTCCTGGCGAAAACTGGCAGTGTTACCCCCCATGCTGAATTTGAAGCAGAAGCCTATATTTTGAAAAAGGAAGAAGGCGGCCGGCACACCCCGTTCTTCGATGGTTACAAGCCCCAATTTTTCATTCGCACCGCTGATGTTACCGGTGAAGTGACGCTCGCGGCTGGCACGGAAATGGTTATGCCGGGTGATACTGTCAATATTAAGATCAAATTAATTGCGCCAGTCGCGCTTGAAGAAAAACAGCGTTTTGCGCTTCGTGAAGGAGGCAAGACTGTCGGCGCCGGCGTTGTCACTAAGATTACGGCTTAAAATCTCTTTCTTTAAACTATTAGAAATTTTATGGCGGAAGCAAAAAAAATAACTAAGAAAAAAGCGGTAAAAAGGCCGGGCGAGTCTCCGTCATCTCCTCGGCGCGCTCCCGCTAAAACAACCGCTAAGAAAGAGGTGGCGGCCGTCGTGCTTCGTTTGCGGGTAAGGGCTTATGACAGCAAAATTCTTGATGCCTCCGTCAAGCAGATTATTGACACTGCCCGCCGTCATGATGCCGAAATCGTCGGCCCGGTGCCGTTGCCGACTGAAATCAAAAAATACACCGTCAATCGTGCGTCTTTTGTTTACAAAAACGCC
>DATEUR010000002.1:0-24668 GCA_035583565.1 Minisyncoccota bacterium
GGCTTTTTACCCTAATCCGATGGAAAAAGAAGCCACACTTTCGCTCGCCGCGCCTGATTGGGGCAATTGGGAAATGACTATTTCGAGCGTACTCGGCCAACCCGTCCAAAAATCTTTCTTTACAGGCAAGACCGCCACGATCAGAAGAGAAAATTGGCCGCCGGGTGTTTATTTTTATAAGGTCACGGGTAAGGATTTAAATTTGAACGGAAAATTTGTCGCAAGATAAATATTCATCCCTCGATAGATTCGGGGGATTTTTCTTTTCTGATGCGCGTGCTAGGACTCGAACCTAGGACCGATCGGGTATAAGCCGATTGCTCTACCAACTGAGCTACACGCGCGCTACTGCCCTTTTCTCTTATTTTTTCGGCATGATGCCAAAGGCCGTAATGATTTTATTGTATTCGTCTTGTTCGAGCGTTTCCACCTCTATCAATTTCTCGGCAATAGCGTCAAGAACTTTTCGGTGAGTCTTTATAACTTTCCTAGTTTTGCCAAGTCCTTCGTCAATTATTTTTTTGACCTCACTGTCAACTTTAGCCGACATTGCTTCCGAATATTCTCGGCCTTCGGCCACCACCCCGAGGAGTGGGCGGCCGACTTCCGTTGCCACGGCCATTGGGCCAATTTCGTCCGACATGCCCCATTTCGTCACCATCGCCCGCGCCATCGCCGTCGCCACTTCAAGATCGCTCGAGGGGCCGGTCGTCACGTCAGAGAAAACCGTTTGCTCGGCGACATAGCCGCCGAGCGATACCGCAATATCATCAACAAATTCTTTCTTTGATTTTAATCTTCTTTCTTCAATAGGAAGTTTAAGGGTGTAGCCGCCAGCGTGGCCCCGGGCAACAATCGAAACCTTGTGCACCGGATCAGCATTGGGCAACGCGGAAGCCACCAAGGCATGACCGGCTTCATGATAGGCGACAATTTTTCGTTCTTTTGCGGAAAAGAGGTGGCTTTTCCGCTCCGGACCGAGCATCACTTTTTCAATTGAGCGAACGAGGTCGTACTGCGAAACTTTTTTGCGATCTTCCCGGGCGGCTAAAATTGCCCCTTCATTCATAAGCGAATAAAGGTCCGCGCCGGAAAAGCCGGGCGTGCGCGCGGCAATCACCGCCAGATCAACGTCTTCAGCAAACGGTTTGCCGCGGGCGTGAATCCTTAAAATTTCTTCGCGATCAGAGCGATCCGGCAGATCAAGAACAACCCGGCGGTCAAAACGGCCGGGGCGCACCAGCGCCGGATCCAAAACATCGGCGCGGTTGGTTGCCGCCATCACAATTAATTTTTCATAAGGCTCGAAGCCGTCCATTTCCACAAGAATCTGATTGAGAGTTTGTTCGCGCTCATCATTACCACCGCCAAGGCCTACCCCGCGGACCCGACCGACCGCGTCAATTTCGTCAACAAAAATAATGGCCGGGGCGGCTTTTTTCGCCATTTGGAAAAGATCGCGGACCCGACTGGCGCCGACGCCGACAAAAAGCTCAACAAATTCCGAACCGGAAATATGAAAGAAGGGTACTTGGGCTTCTCCGGCCACGGCTCGCGCCAGCAAGGTTTTGCCCGTGCCAGCCAGACCAGTGAGTAAAACGCCTTTCGGAATTTTCGCGCCGATATCAATGAATTTTTTCGGACTTTTCAAAAAATCAACGATTTCTTTGAGTTCTTCTTTGGCTTCTTTAACGCCAGCCACATCCTTGAAAGTGATCCGCTGGCTTTTGTCACGGGGATCAATCAAACGGGCCTTGGATTGGCCGAAAGTAAAGGCCTGCGTCCCGATACCCTTGACTTGGCGAGTCATTAACCAGAAAAAAAGGAGAATAAAAATAATCGGAATAAGAAAAGGCAAAATATTTAAGAGCCAGAAACCAAAACCGCCTTCTTTTTTGATTTCAATTTCAACCATGGCCAATCTTTCCGCGGTGACACCAAAACGGCCTAATGTTTCGGAGAGCGTCCCTTCCTCCTCTTTTTTTGATTCGGCTTTGGTGTCGTCGGCAAGAGTAATTTCAAGCTTGTTACCCATCACCTCTATTTTTTTGACATTGCTAAGGTTGATTTCAGTAACCACTTCGCTGATTGAAATTTCTTTAATTTCGCCCCGGCCCGTGGTAAAAACCGAATAAAGAACAATGATCAGCGCAAAAAAAAGAATGGTGCTTAAAACAGCGTTTACAAAAGGTTTTGGCTTTTTTTGGTTCACGCCGGGTTTTTGATTTGTTGGCCGAGGAGGAAAAATATCCATAGGTTAAATATCTTACCCTAAAAAATAGGAAAAGCAAAGTATGCTAGAATTTAATCGATGGACTTAATTCGTTCCAAAAAAGCGGGCTTTGAATATGAATTCTTGGAAACTTACGACGCTGGAATCGAGCTTCTGGGCACCGAGGTCAAATCATTGAAAAACAAGAGGGGCTCTTTGGAGGGCGCTCGAGTTATTATCCGCGGCGATGAAGCTTATCTTGTCGGCGCCAATATCCCCGCTTATCAAGAAAAAAACGCACCGGCCGGTTTTGATGCCCAAAGAACAAGAAAACTGCTTCTGACAAAAAAGGAAATTATAACGCTTATCGGCAAAGAACGGGCGGCTGGCTTGACAATCGTGCCAATTTCAATGTATACTAAGGGCCGCCTCATTAAGCTCCGCTTTGCGGTAGCCCGAGGAAAAAAACGGTACGATAAGCGCGAAAAAATTAAAGCCAGAGAAACAAAAAGAACGATCGCGCGCACTTTGAAAAGGGGATGATCGGTCTCGACAAGAAAAATTTTCTAAAGATCGCAATTCGAGGCGGCAGTTCCCTCGCTAAACCACTGCCAAAAAATAAGTGCTAAAAACTTATTTCCAGTAAAGTCGCCTTACGGCGCCTTTGCTCTTGCCTAATTTAAGGCAAGTGTCCGGCGTCCTGACTCCCAATAAGAGCGTTCGGGCATAATTTTTTGGGATAGGAAGGAAGCGTGCTTACCTTTCTTCCGAAACAAAAAGCGAAGCATTGAATGGATTTTGCTGATTTAATACCACCAGTGCTTTAAAATTAAATCGGCTAAACTTGTAGAAGTCTTTATCGAAAACTTTCTTGCACGCGGGTTCGATTCCCGCCATCTCCATAAACAGTGTTTTTTACATAAATAATTTAAAAAATAAAGTTGAACTAGGGGTACATTTTCTTTACAATTTTTGCGGAAGTGCTACAATATCCCAATCTTTGTCACAATCCGTTAGAATCAACAATCAAATAAGAGCAAAGGAACTGCGGGTCATTGGTAAAGACAATGAGAATTTAGGAGTCCTTTCTTTCAGTGAAGCTATTGAAAAAGCCAAGGATTCCGGCCTTGATCTCATCGAGATTTCGCCAAATGCCATGCCGCCAGTTGCCCGAATAATGGATTACGGTAAGTTCCTTTACGAACAAAGCAAAAAGAAGAAAAAAACCGCCACCGGCCACAAGACGGAAACCAAAAGTCTTCAGATCAAAGTTGCTACCGGTGAGCATGATCTCGCGTTAAAGGCCAAGAAGATTTCCGAGTGGCTCGCCGAGGGTCACCGGGTTAAACTTGAGCTTTATCTTTCCGGCCGATTGAAAGCGCTTGATCAAAACTTTTTGAAGGAACGGATGGACCGCATTCTTAAATTAATCACAACCGAATACAAACTCGCGGAGAATTTCAGAAAATCTCCCAAAGGTTATACTGTTGTTTTAGAAAAAGCATGACAAAAACCAACAAATCATTATCTAAAAGAGTGAGAGTGACAAAAACCGGCAAAGTTTTAGCCCGCCGGCCGGGCTTGGGCCACTTCAACGCAAAAGCCCGCCGAGCCAAGCAACTGCAGAACAAGCGGCCAATTTTGCTTGCCGGTTACACAAAAAAAGAATTAAAACGTTTATTACCCAATTATTAAACCAATATGACCCGTGTTAAAAGAGGAACCCTTTCTCTAAAAAGAAGAAGAAAAATTTTAAGCCAAGTAAAGGGCTATCGTTTTGGACGAAGTAAAAAAGAGCGAGCGGCCAGAGAGGCCATCGTACACGCCGGTAAATATGCTTTTGCCCATCGCCGCGATAAAAAAGCCGACCGCCGCCGGGAATGGCAGGCCGTCATCAACGGTTTCGTCCGTGATGAAGGAATAACTTATAGCCGTTTTATCGACGCTCTCAAGAAAAAAAATATTATTCTTAATCGAAAAAGCCTGGCCGATTTGGCGCAAAACCATCCCGCAGTTTTCAAAAAAGTTGTCGCCGCCGTGAAATAAAGGATGAAATCAAAACACCGCCTACAAGCGGTGTTTTTTGACAGCTTACCCTCTCTTCGCCCCTTCAAGTTCGGGATATTTGATCCCCTCTTTATCCTTCTTAACAAGTTCTATCACCTGCGCCACCAGTGCCCGAGGGTCGTTACCAAAAATAATTTTTGGATTCGGCCGATTGGCCTTTTCAATGATTTCGCGGATGATGGAATCGGTTTCCCAGTCGCCTTCCAAAATTCCGATTGGCCTTTGGTCTTCAAAAGCGATGGTAAATTCATGAATAGTGCCCACTCGCCCGCAACCGATAAACATCGCGTCGCAAGTACGGGTAAACAAAAGATCGCGGCCGGGAAAGCCGAAGCCGGTATAAATGACAAGATCCATGTAGCCAAGCGGCAATTTGTAAACCTCGATATGCTCTTTCTCCGACTCAGCCGGCGAAAGGCCAATCGAGATGCCGCCTTCTTCCTTGGCGCCAACCGCCGCCCAAAGCGGGAAACCAGTAGTCGCGCCAGTGATTAAAATACCGTTCTGACGGACAATTTCCCGACCAAGTTCTTTAGCCTTTTCTAGAGTTCCCAAGCCGCAATGCTCGGTGGCCGCCGCGCCAGAAACGCCTAATTTGAATCGTGATTGTTCACTGCCATGAATCGCCATAATATTTAAAAGTATACCAGATAATTCAAAAATGAATTAAAAAGAAAGGGTGATAACCTCCCCCATTTTCGGCACAATCGCGGTAACCCCTTTTTCTTTAAGCCGCGAAACCAAGTGCATTGAAGCCATCGGCTCGCCCATCACCACAAAAACCTTTTCGAGAGTCTTTTTAGATTTTTCAACAAATTCGACTAGGTGATCAGAATCTTTGTGACCGGAATAGCCGCTGATTTTAACAATTTCAGCCGCCACCGGCGTATTTTCTCCAAAAATGGTCACCGTTTTAGCACCTTCTTGAAGTTTGTGGCCAAGCGTGCCCGGCGTTTGGTAGCCCGTCAGGAGAACCGTCGTTTTAGGATCGGCTAAATAGTTTTTTTCATGATGCAAAATTCGGCCGCCGGACGACATTCCGGAACCAGCGATAATAATTTTGGGCGCGGGCACGTTAAAAATGTTTTTTGATTCTTCAGTCCGAAAAGTCTCTTTAAGGCCGGGGAAATTAAAAATGTCATCGCCAGCGCTAATGATAAATTGGGTGTGTTTATTGAAATAATCTTGGTGATCCTTATAGATTTTGGTCAATTCGATGGCCAGTGGTGAATCAAGAAAAATCGGCATCGTCGGCACAAGACTATTTTCTACTAAGCCGTCGATTTCATACAAAAGTTCTTGCACCCGTTCAAGCGAAAAAGTCGGAATAAGCAAAATTCCTTTTTTTTGATAAGTTTTTTCAATAAGACTGGCTAGTATTTCTCGGCGCTTTTCCCTGTCTTCGTGATTGCGGTCACCGTAAACGCTTTCCATCACAAGGTAATCGGCATCGCCGATTGGTTCGGAATCGCGAAGAAGCGGCGAGGGTGAATTACCGAGATCGCCCGTAAAAATGATTGTTTTGCCGGCATATTTAACATGAATCATTGCCGATCCTAAAATGTGGCCGGCGTCATGAAAGCAAAATTCAAGAAGAGGGGTTAAACTAAGGATGCTGTGATAAGGCATTGTTTGCCATAAAGAAAGAGCTTTTTGGATGTTTCCTTCATTGTATATTTCGGCCAACGGGAATCGCTTGTCTTTGCTTAAAATGTTTGCCGTGTCGCGAAGCATCACTGCTGCCAATTCTTTGGTTGGTGGGGTGGAGTAAATTTTGCCCCGAAATCCTTCGTGAATCAACTTCGGGATCCGGCCGATATGGTCAACATGGGCATGGGTAACAATTAAGCCATCGATAGCTTTAGCATCGTATGGGAAAGTTTCCCAATTGCGATGATCGGCAAAGGTAAAACTTTGAATAAGACCGCAATCAATGAGAAATCGTTTACCACCGTCTTCAATCAAAAAATTAGAACCGGTAACTTCTTCTGTCCCTCCGTAAAATCCAATTTTTATTGTCTTGTCTGCCATAGTCCTATATATTTTAGATAAAAATAGGCCGCCCCGCCACCTAGAAAGTCAAAAATAAGATCTTTGATTGAATCACGAATGGTGATGACGCCGAGTTCGCCAATCCGGTCAAAAACAAATTCAAAAATTTCCCAGGCCAGACCGATAAAAATGAGGCCGGAAACAAGAAAAATTGCCGGCGAGGCAATTTTTCCAAGGGGAGTGAACAGATAAAGATAGTTTAAAAATAAAAAGGCCCAAAAACCGCCGAGAAAATGCATGGGGATATCAAACCAGGGCAGGGTCCAATACCAGGAAAAATACATGGCCGCTGAATTAAGAAAAAACAAGAGAAAAATCAGGAAAAAAACATGGGAAAGAAGTCGTTTTTTTAAGTTTTCGTTTGGCACGGTTTTCTCTTTGTAGAAGTTAAACTTCCACAGAGTGCTTTGGAAGCAAAAAAGCGAGTAAAATAGCTCGCTTGCTTACTTAGGGTTATCTAAAAGGGGAATATACCTAGATTTGATTCTAGGTGGGTGTCCGCAATTTCCGGCCGAGGCAGGAAATATTTAAGACTCCCTTAAAAACATTATCCGGTTATTCCCATTTCAATAACCCTGCTATCATTGTAGCATCGAAAAAATTTTTGCAATCTAGACAAAGCCGAAAATGTATTTCGTATAACTTTACGCATTAAAACACGCAATACTTATTTATTCCAAAAATCCGTCTAAATTGACGTCATAGAGCATCCGCTCGGAGATATGAGTATAATTTATCAATTCTTTACCGCTAAACCAGATCGCCAATTCCCTTTCCGCTTCCTCTACTTTGTCAGAGCAGTGAACCAAATTGCGAACGGCGCGAAAATCGGCATTGGCGACACCATAAGAATCGAGCGTGAGATCGCCGCGGATTGTGCCGATATCGGAGGTAAGCGGTTCTGTTCCGCCAACAAGTTTTTTAACAATTCCCACAGCTTGATTGCCTTCAAGGCACATCACAACCACCGGACTGCAAGTTAAAAACTTCACCAAACCATCGAACACGCCTTGGCCGTACTGGCGGGCGCTTTTCGTTACGTCTTCATTTAATTCTTTTAAATATTTAATGGTGTTTTCTCCCACCTTTGTCATCCAGGCTTCGTCTTTGTTGTAGTGTGAGAGAGCTTGCTTTTCAGTCGCCAGAATCATTTTGAAACCAATAAACTTAAGTCCCGTCCGCTCGAGACGATGAATCACTTCCCCGACAAGGCCGCGCTGAACGCCGTCGGGCTTGATAATGACTAAGGTTCTTTCTTTTTTGGGGTGGCTATTCATAGATTTATTCTTTATTAGTCACATCTTCCCATTTTTTGAATTTACTGGCAATTTCCGCCTCAATTTCTTCCCGCGGCCGGCCGTATTTTCGATAAGAAAGTTCTTTTATCGGATCGACGATCTCGCTCTGGCCTTTTATTGGCGGCATGAGACGGATATTAAAAGGCTTTTGCGGCTGGCCGCCAATCAATAATTTAAGATAAGCGTTAAAATTCGGCAGTTTAGTAATGTCATCGGCCATAAAAATCGGGGCAAACTGGCTCTCTAAATATTTGGCATCATCAGCCCCAACCCGAAAAATTGCCATTGAGCCAACGTTGCCAAAAACGGCCGTTTTAATATTGTCTGGCAATTGACCGATAAATTGATGGGCAATATTGAGGGAAAGCCTGTATTTTCTCGCTTCCGAGAGAATTTGCGCTGTTGCGTCAGTGGTGACATTTTGGAATTCATCGATGTATAAGTAAAAATCGTTCATTTCCTTGCCAAACATGTCCACTCGAGAAAGAGCCGCCATAAGAATCCGGCCAACGAGCACAAGACCGATCAGATTAGCGTTGAGTTCGCCCAAACGGCCCTTGGCCAAATTAACTAAAAGAATTTTTTTATTATCCATTATCTCTCGGAAATTAAAGCTGGATTTTTCCTGAAGCACAACCGGCCGCATAATTTCATTGGAGATAAACACATCGAATTTCGAAGTAATATAGCCGACAAAATTCGCAAGCGACTGTTCGCCGGTCGTTCTTTCGGCATTTTTCCAGAATTCGGTAATAATTGGATTTTTGCAGTTCGCGAGCTTGTAATCGCGAAAGTCTTTGTCGCCCATCACCCGGCCAATCTCAAGGAGGGTATTGCCCGATTCCGAGTGTTCCATTACAAGCAGAGCCGAATTTCGAAAATACTGCTCAAACATCGGCCCGCCGCTGGTTTTAAGATCAAAAAGTTTGCTAAAGATTGCCATTAAGTCGTTAACGACAAGACTTTTGTGTTCAGGGAATTTCGGATCGAATTCAAGCATATTGAGCGCCATCGGCCGGGCGGTGTAGGAAGGATCGAAATAAATAACGTCATCAATTCTCTCCTTGGGGATATGGCCTAAAATATCTTGAACATCGGAGCCGTGAGGATCGATAAAGCAAACACCGTCACCATTCTTGATGTCTTGAATAACCATATTCTTCAAAATAGTGGTTTTACCAGTGCCGGTTTGGCCAAGAACGTAAAAGTGACGCATCCGGTCTTCCTTCGCATAAAAAATATTCGTATCCCGCCCCCGATAACTGTTGGCCCCAAGAAGAATACCTTCTTTTGGCAATTCCATCGGCGCTGGCGCCGATTTTGCCGTGGCCTCCTTTAATTGCGGCATGCTGGTCACTCCGGCCGGGAAATGAAAGATGCTGGCTAATTCTTTGAGATTTAGATTAAGAAACTTACCCGCTTCCGGTAAACGATAAGTAAATTGACGGATAAATTCTGGATTATCTTTTCCGAGCACTGATTCAAAAATCAAGCTATTGCCGCCGGCTTCGCTAAATTGATGAAAGGCGCTAGTCAAATCAGAAATTATCTCTTCTGCCCGGGCCGCGGTTTCCGCCGAAGCAACCAATCTGATAGCGGCCGCCGCCAAAGGACTTTTCATTTTAAAATTCACCTTTTCGATTGATTTCTCGTCGATTTTCTTTTCTTCTTCCTTCTTTTCCGGATGACCAAAGAAAAGTTTTTTGGTCGCAATGCCAAATTCTTTACCGAAACTTCCCCAAACATCAAGGGCTTTTTTAAAAGATTTGCCCTTTTGCAACTCCGCTAGAATTGCTTTATATCTTTTAATAAGCGAGGCGTCACCGGGGCGAATCACGAGCTGAAGCGCCGCCCCTTCCCCCTCCCGTTTTAACTTAGCAAAGACATTTAAGACAGCGCTTATCGGGTCTTCGCCAAATTCTTCGTAATTTTTCAGAGAAAGAGCGTCATCCTCCGCCAGTTTGAAATAGCCGCCAACATGGCTCCCTTCCATATTGAAAATATTGTAATCGTTCGGCGCCGAGTTGATCCTGGCATCCGGATAAAATCCGAGAACCTGTTTTTCAAAAAGGTCGGCTTTGTTTCTTGGCACTGCCGCGTAAACAACAACTTCATCAGAGCCGGCCGAGACGGCAATTTCAAGCGTGTAATAAGGAACATCGGAAAGGCCGGAGTAAAACTGCTCCATTTTGGCGATAAATTCTTTAAAACTTTTCGGTTCGCGCTCCGAAACGCCAAGTCCCGGCAAGGTCACTTCAAAAAGCGCCAAGTGGGTGCTGGCCCAGTAGCGGCTGTCAGGCGTCAAGCCCGGCGGTTCCCCGGCGGCGATAATGTATTGGACAAGAAAGCGGTGAAAGTCATCCTCAAGATGGGAATTACCCGAGCGCTCAAGGAGCGTTAAAACATTGCGAATGCCTTTTTCTAAAAGAAGGCCTAGGAGCTCGGCCATTTGGCTGTCGTGAGTTTCTGGTTTTAATTTAAGCGTGATCCCTTCGGCTTCTTTGGCCGGCATGATTCGCTCCGGCGGCAGGACGGCCGCCGGCTTTTTTTCGGCGTATTCCTTGATGATAGCTTTGCCGATTTCCTCTTTCTTCACCTCGGACAAAGGCATTCGTTCGCCAATGGCCGCTTCCCGGCGGGCAAGCTCCCCTCGCAGGTAAGCGAGTTCTTCTTCCGGACTTTTGAATTTTGGGAGAGGTTCAGGCACAGGAAAATTATATCAACAAGCGAGGAGCACAAGCAAGTTTTATTTGCTTGGTGTCCGAGCGCAGTTGATATATGCCCTGCATATATCAACAAGCGAGGAGTACAAGCAAGTTTTATTTGCTTGGTGTCCGAGGGCAGTTGATATATGTTCTGCATATAACATAAGCAAATAAAAACCCCCTACCAAAAAATAATAAGGGGTTCAATTGGGAGCACTTGAGACGGTGAGAGCCGCTTTTTCCTCCTGTGCCATTAACTTTCCTACCATTTGTTTGAGGAAAGATTTAGGAAGATGCGTGGGGGCATGTTCAGAAAAATTATCGGCATTGGTTTTTACGAAAAGCATGTGTTGATGAACAATCTCGCGGATTGTTTTCACGCTTTTTATAAATTTATCCGCCAATATAAATCCGAGCTCTTCTTTTTCATCCCGATCCATGTCTTCCTCGGCCGCGGCCATGGCGTGTTCAAAATTAAAACTGATTTTGCAAAGCGTGATGTGCGCGCGAGCAAATTCTTCTCTGGTCCTATCGCCACGCGGTAAGATAGCCTGGAGGCGGCTAAAGTAGCGAATTAGTATGTCAACACTTTTTGCTACTTCCGGCAGTAAATTGAAGAAATCAATCGGTTTTATATTTTGAGGAAAGGCCAACTCGTCCGCTAGGTGAAATATTTTCTTGAGCGCCGCATTAATTGCGATGGAATTGTTTGGTATCATTTTTGATGAGCTTTAGTTCTATTACAGACTTTACGTTATTTTTTAGTACTGTCAATATTGACAGTTAACACTATTTATTGTGTTATCCACGTTGGTTTTTAATTACTATGGTTAACCAAAAAACCCACCGCGTACGCGGTGGGTTTTAGAGCAAAGGGTTATTTTTTCATTTCCCATTTCGCTTTTCTGAATGTTTCATTTTCTTTATCATAGCCGCCAACATCTTCTCCGTATTCCATAACGGCCGCCAAGTATTTCTTTTGCATATCCATGCCTTTGCTGTCAGCTCGGCCAGCCCAAGAGTCATAAACCTTTTTTAATCTTTTGTCATTTTCAATTAATTTAAGGGCTTTTTCTTCTTCTGGGCTAAAAGCTTTTTTTTCCATATTTTCCATAATTTTTGTTTTTTGAATTAAACTAATAAAATCGACTAAATAATCAACAAATTGATTATATTATATAAAAGTTTATTTGTTAACTATTTTAATCAACTAGCGATAGTATACAATATTAAAATTTAAAAGTCAAGATCAAAATAAAAGCCCCTTACCAACAAAAATTGGTTAGGGGGTTAGTTAAAATTAATGTCACTCAAGAACTCCTTGGAAGACAAGAGGGCAAAATATTTGTTTTTTGCCGGCCGCTCGGGAAGACAATAAACCGAAGTTCTTATTGTCAACAAGTATTTTGAAAATACTTGTTCAATTTTGCTGACTTGATTTATAAATGGTTGAATGATCATGCTAGTTTTGACTGAGATCATCATCTCCATATCTCTCTGCTCTTCTTTTATTTCATCCTCATTCAAGTCAGCAAAATCAGGACCATATTTACCAAGATCTATGTGGTGGTGAGGCTGACCATTCTCAATAGCCTTCACCTTTTTCAACCAAGCTTCAAGAAAATCAATTTCTTGATTATCCTTAAGCTGTTGGCTAAGCCCCATTAATTTGACAAAAACTTGAGAAAAATCATTTTTGGCAGGACCAGTAAAAAGTGTTTCTAGGCGGCAAAAGTAAAGCGTGGCATTTTCAAGTTCACCATCCACCTTTCTCATTTCTTTGATGTAATCAAAGAAATTAACGATATCTGGAGGAGAAAAAAGAAACTTGTTCTTGTAAGAAATTAAAATTTCCAGAACCTTATTTAATTCTTGAGTTTTCATAACTTTAAATTTTAAAGTACTTGTTGTTTTTATAATGCCACTTTATGGAAAAAAATCAATATTGACGAGAAGGTATTTTTATTGTGTTATTTAGATAGCTGAAGTTAAAATCTCCGGCTCTTTTTCCGTGACAAAAACCGTGTGTTCAAAATGAGCGCTTCTTTTGCCGTCTTTCGTCAAAAAGGTGTAACCGTCATCGGCTAAATAAACTTCCGCTTCCCCTTCATTGACCATCGGCTCAAGGGCGATGACCATGCCCGGTTTTAAAACCACCCCCTCCCCCCGTTTGCCGAAATTGGGAATATAAGGATCCTCATGGAGCGCATAGCCAACGCCATGGCCGGCCAGCACTTTATTAAGGGTAAATTTTTCTCTTTTAACATAATTTTCAATGGCCGCCCCTATATCGCCAACGGTGTGGCCGGGTCTGGCTTCACTCGTACCCATCATAAGAGCCCGCTCGGTCACCCTTAGCAATCGACTAGCCGTACTATCAATTTCCCCCACCGGGACTGTCACCGCCATGTCGGTAAACAGTCCTTTATACAAAAGACCGATATCAAGGGAGAGAATTTCGCCTTCCTTTAAAATTCTCTTTTCACTTGGAATCCCGTGCACCACTTCGTCATCAATCGAAGTGCAAACAGAAGCCGGATAGGGCCTCGCCACCCCTTCGGGTTTGTAATTGAGAAAGGCAGGCTTCCCGCCGGCTTTCTTAATCAGATCAAAAGCCATTTTATCAATTTCTTTGGTGCTCGTGCCCGGCCGCACTTCTTTTGCAAGAGCCTCGAAAATAGAGGCCAGATGCCGGCCGCCTTCACGAAGAATTTCAATATCTTCTTTTGTTTTGATCGTGATCATAATGTAAGGGTACACCTTACTTCTTTAAAATCTTTCATGCCGTCGAAATAACAATGAAATAAATCTTTGCATAACAAAATATAAGGTGAAATGTAAGGTGTACCCTTAATATTTAGTACTCGCGCATCGCGATTTGCGCGTCGACCTTCTTAACAAGATCAAGCACCACGGAAACAACGATGAGAAGCGCGGTGCCGCCAAGAGCCAAAGTCTGAATGCCGGTTAAATTCTGCATAATAATCGGCAAAATAGCGATCAAGCCGAGAAAAAGACCACCCGAAAAGGTAATCCGACCAAGAATTTTGCCGACATATTCGGCCGTTGACGGGCCTGGCCTAACGCCCGGAATAAAAGCGCCGTTTTTCTGGAGATTGGTCGAAACCGATTCCGGATCAAAAGTGACCGCCGTGTAAAAATAAGTGAAAAGAAAAACTAAAATAAAATAAAGAATCAGGTAGAGCCAGCTTGTTTGGGTGAATGAAAGCAGGGCCGCCGAAATTTTTTGAATAAAAGCAACATCCGAATTGGCGAGAACACTCCCGATCATTTGCGGGAAAAGCAGAATCGAAAGAGCAAAGATAATCGGCATGACGCCGGCCTGATTGAGGCGGAGCGGCAAGAAAGTGGAAACGCCACCATACATCTTATCCCCGCGAACTCGCTTGGCGTAAGTGATTGGAATAGGCCGCTCGGCTTCATTAACGAGCACAACCCCAAGAATGACGAGGACGGCCACCACTGTAAAAGCAAGGTAAATCGGCAATTGGCCCGGATCAAAAGTAAAGAAGAGCTGGCCAATTTGAGTCGGGATGGAAGCGACGATACCGGCAAAAATGATAATAGAAACGCCATTGCCGATGCCATAAAGCGAAACGAGCTCGCCAAGCCACATCAACAAAATCGCGCCGGCGGTAACAATAAGAACATTGATCCCTTTATCGAAAAGTGAAGCGGAGGTAAAAACTTCTTGTCTTGAAAGAAGGGTCAACAAGCCAAAACCTTGGATAGTAGCCAAAGGGATCGTCAGCCAGCGGGAAAGTTGAACGAACTTTTTGCGGCCCATTTCGCCTTCTTCGTGATAGAGCTGTTTAAGTCTTGGGAAAATAATCGTCAAAATCTGCAAAATAATAGAAGAAGTGATATAAGGGCCAACGCCAAGCATCACAATGGAAAGATTTGACAAACCGCCGCCAGAGAAAATGTTAAGAAGGCCCAAAAATTGGTTATTAACGAGAAATTGTTTAACTTTAATTAAATCAACACCCGGAATCGGCACCGCCGCCAAAAGACGGAAAATAACAAGCGCCAGAAGGACAAAAAGAATCCGCCGGCGAAGATCCGGGTCAGTGAAAGCTAATTTAATTTTTTGCCAAAAATTCATATTTATTTTTTTATTTTTTGCGAGCTGCTTGTTTTCCCGAACCATTCCCTATCGGTTTGTCCAGGTGAGAGGAAATGGGCAGCGAGCATTATTATGATTTCATTTTAATATTTGGCCGGCGCCTTGCTTTCTCGAATCGTTCCCTTTTGTCCTTAGGTGAGAGAAAGCGAGGCGCTGGCTAATTTGGTTATTACTTGATTTCTCCGCCGGCTTTTTCAATTTTTTCCCGGGCCGATTTTGAAACAGCTAAACCGGAAATAATAAACTTCTTTTTAATTTCACCATCGCCTAAAATCTTCACAGCCGGCATTTTGCCGCCAAAAGATTTAATAAATTTCTTCTCGCGAAGAATATCCAGGGTGATAAGACCCGGATCGAAATTCGCTTCTAAATCGCCGAGGTTAATCACGCGGGGCTTTTTTTCAATTTTCGGAAACTTAAAGCCGCGTTGCTTTGGCAAACGCTTCATGACATCCCGGGTTTGCGGCCGAATCCGGTGGCCGGCCCGAGCTTTCTGGCCTTTCGTGCCCCGACCCGAGGTTTTACCCCGCTTGCCGCCGCGACCGACCAGTTTCGCCTTTTTAGCGCGGTGTTTTCTTTTTAGTTGATTAAGTTGCATGTTTAAATAAAGTTAGAAAGAGCCTTCATTGTCGCCCGACTTATATTCAATTTGTTTTTCGTGCCGGAAATAATTTTACTGGTAACGTCGTGAATGCCACTAAGATTTAAAATGTCGCGGACAACGCTGCCCGCCACGATTCCGCGGCCGCGATTCGGGCGCAAAAATACTTTTGCGCTGCCGAATTTAGTGAGTGTGTCAAAAGGAATGGAATTATTTTTATTGAGCGAAAGCTTAATCAAATTCTTTTTGGCATGACGAAAGGCTTTCGAGATTGCGAGTTGCATGTCGGCGGCCTTGCCAAGACCCAAGCCGATTTGACCTTTTTTATCGCCAATTGCCAAAAGAACAGAAAAATTAAAGCGCTTACCGCCGGCCACAACCCGGGTAACACGCCTAACATCGAGTATTTTTTGCTCATATTCGCTTGGCGCCGCTTGCGGTCGCCCCCTGCCCCTTGATCTTATATTTTTGTTTGTCATAAATTAAAATTGAAGACCGCCTTCGCGAGCGCCTCCCGCTAACGCTTGCACTCGACCAGCGAAGCGAAATCCGCCGCGATCAAAAACAATATGGGATAATTTTTTGGCTTTGGCCGATTTAGCAAGGAGAAGGCCAACCTCTTTTGCCCGCTTAGCGGCAACGCCCTTTAATTTTAAATCGGAAACGGAAACAAGCGTTTTGCCAGCGACATCATCAATCAACTGAGCGTAGATAAAACGATTTGATCGGAAAACGGAAAGTCGTGGCCGATCGGCCGTCCCGGAAATTTTTGCTCTGATTCTTTTCTTGATTCTTGCTCTTTTATTTTGGTTTTTCATAAATTTAAGCGGCCGCGGCGGCTTTCTTACCGGCCTTTCGACGAATCACTTCGTCGCTGTAGCGAATGCCTTTGCCTTTATAAGGCTCCGGTTCTTTAAGAGCACGGATTCTCGAAGCAAACTCGCCGACTAATTCTTTATCGGCTCCGGTAATTGTAATTGTACCTTTTTCCGTCGTCACTTTAAGCTCTTTCGGGATTGAAACATAAACGGGGTGGGAAAAGCCGAGGTTTAACACCAAATTGCCGCCGGTTACTTCAGCTTTGAAGCCGATACCTTCAATAATAAGCTTCTTGGAGAAGGGCTCATTCACCCCTTTAATCATGTTTTTGAGATGCGAAGCATAGCTTCCCCAAAGCTTTCTTGTAAAAATATTATCGGTTACCGGCGTAAGAGAAATAATATTTCCTTCAATACTTATTTTGATCTCTGGTCGGAAAAACCGGCTAAGAGTGCCTTGCGATCCAGTCACTGAAATAGCGCCATTTTCAATTTTGACGGTTGTCCCAGCCGGAATATTAATTTTTTGTTTACCAACTCTCGACATATTACCAAATTTGAAAAAGAACCTCGCCGCCAATTTTTTCTTTTCGGGCCTCGGCGCCCGTCATGATTCCTTTCGGGGTTGATAAGACAAAAGTGCCGCGGCCATTTTTGACTGGATGAATTTCTTTGAAGCCGAGATACAGCCGGCGGCTGGGTTTTGAAATTATTTTTATCTCGTGAATTTTTGGCAGCTTGCCGACATATTCGAGATTTATTTCCAAGGCCGGGAAAGCGCCTTTTGTTTTTTTAGCAACGGATTTGATAAACCCTTGTTTGGCCAAAGATTCTAAAATTGAAAATTTCAAACGCGAAAAAGGAATACTCATCGTTTCCTTGCGGGATTCCGAAGCGTTTCGGATCATTGTTAGCATGTTTGAGATTGGATCCATAAAATTACCAAGATGATTTACGAACGCCCGGAATCATACCCTCACTGGCAAATTCACGGAAACAAATCCGGCAAAGGCCGAAGTCGCGCATGTAACCTCGGCCACGGCCGCAGCGAAAACAGCGGTTCTTTGCCCGGGTGCTAAACTTTGGCTTCTTAAGCGCTTTGGCGATGGTTGAAGTTTTGGCCATATTGTATGAAGACATATATAGACTTCGCTCGGATACCGAGTAAATCTTCGATTTCCTTGTACTCCTCACTCGTCTATATAAAACAAAATCAGGTACTGATCTCGGCAATCTTCCCAAAATAAGAATTAACTGCGGGATTAACCAAGATTACAACCTTAGACTATTATCCTAGCAGATTAGCGCGGGGTGTCAAACAACCGGCCGCGGAAAACTTACCTGCCTCACCTGGACAGCTGTTAGGGAACGGTTCGTCAAATAAGTTTTCCGCGGCCAGCAAATACTATGGCCATGCTAAAGAAAAAACCCTAAGTATCAAAAAGATACGTAAGGTCTTGAAGAAAAATTGCCAAAATGTCAGTGGCGGGAGAACACGCGGGGACCGGCGTACCAAGCCCCAATCCTATCTGGTTCCCAATCGTCCAGATACCAGTATTTGTTGACCAAATCTCGGAACAAGCGCGTTACAAAAGTAAAACCATTAATTTCAACGTAAAAGAGATTGGCATGACCGTCATCGTGAAGATCGCCCTTTTCACCCCAAGGTTGTTTAACAACGAGGGAGAGAATCGCTCCAAGAGCGTCATTGAATTTTACCGGTTTAATATCAAGATCTCCGATGATTTCGCTGTCATAAGCGCTTTCCTTCAAATCCTGAGACCTGAAAGAAATGGCTTCTTTAACGCTGATTACTTTGGCATGCCTCTGAATTTTTTCTCTAAAAGATTCCGAGATGCGGAGATTCGCCTTACTCTTTGCGTAACGGATAAAATCAGCCGGGTTTAATTCAACCTTAAGCGGGCTGATTTTGACCATTTCTTTGATAAGAATAAACATTGTGCCGATTGTCGCTTTGGTAAATATGAGATAAGCGTTGTTTTTCATTTTCTAATGGAATTAATTATTTAAGAACTTCTAGCCTGAATTCAACCAGTATTTTACCATACAAAAACGCCTTTTGTCAAAGGCGGCCGCGGGAAACACTGGGTGTTTAAGGTTTTTGTCTTCACCTATCGAGGTCAAACCTCAATATAGACTACCGAAACGGCACGCCAAGAATCTCAAAAAAGGCCTCGGCTGTTTCTTTATTTTTCGCGGTTGTCGCAATGGTGACAGCGAAGCCGAAAACATCTCGCAGTTCTTCGTCATGCGTTTCCGGAAAGATCGTGTGCTCTTTGATGCCAAGCGTCAGATTGCCGACATTGTCCACGACTTTTCGCGATATGCCGCGAAAGTCTTTAGTGCGCGGGAAAGCAACATTGAAAAGCTTGTTTAAAAAGCCGTACATCATCTTGCTGCGGAGCGTCACGATTACTCCGATTTCTTCCCCTTGACGAAGCTTGAAACCGGCGATAGATTTCTTTGCGCCACGGGTGGCCGGCTTTTGGCCGGTAATCTTGGTGAGCCGGTCAATAACCAAAGCGGTCCGTTTTGAATCTTTCTTGATAGCACTGCCGGTGCCGACATTGATCACAACTTTGACAAGCCGCGGCGCTTCAAGCGCGTTTTTAAACCCAAACTTATCTTTGAGTAATTTGTATGCCTCCTTTTCTTGTTTTTTTACATCTTTTACCATGGTTTTATTTTTATTTAAGAAATACTTTTCCGAGCAGAGACTTGTGAGGCCGACGGGCCGAGCACGAGGAATTTTTTAGCAAAAAAATATCCGTGCTCTGCGAGGAAAGTATTTTGTAAATCATACTTTCCTCGCCTTCGAAACGGCAAAGGGCGCCGGGAAAGAAATCACTTGTCCTTTCTCGCCGGATTTTCGCGGCCGCTGATGACGTTTCTTTAAATTAACGCCTTCAACCACAATTTTACCAAGCCGAGGCAGACTGCGGATAATTTTGCCGGTTTTGCCGCGATCGGCGCCGGAAAGTATTTTTACTGTGTCTCCTTTTTTTACATGCATGTTATATTTAATTTACAAGACTTCTGGGGCTAAAGAAATAATTTTCTGAAAGCCTTTTTCGCCAAGCTCCCTTGGAATTGGGCCGAAAATACGACCGCCGACGGGTTCCAATTTAGCCTTATCAACAATCACCACTGCATTATCGTCAAAACTGATATATGAGCCGTCAGCCCGGCGATAGGGCTTGACCTGGCGAACAATCACGCCGGTGACCACATCATGCTTTTTGACCGGTTTCCGGGGCTCGGCCACTTTTACAGAAAGAATGACAAGATCGCCAAGCAGAGCATAGCGGCGTTTCGCGCCGCCCAAAACTTTAAAAATCTTGCCGATCCGGCCGCCGGTGTTGTCTGTGATTTTTACGATTGTGCCATCTTGAACCATATTTACGCTTTTTTAAGAATAATGAAGTGCTTCTCTTTCGAAATCGGCCGGGTTTCTTGAATCAAAACAACATCACCGGGAGCGTATTCGTTCTTCTCGTCGTGGGCTTTGTATTTTTTGCTGGTCTGGAAATATTTTTTGTATTTCTCATGTTTTATGAAACGATTAACAACCACCACCGCCGTTTTGTCGGTTTTGTGAGAAATTATTTTTCCTTTTAAGATTTTTCTTGCCATAAAATTTTATTAACGAGAAATGACTTGGGTTTTAACGGGTAATTTCGCGCCCGCTTTGACAAGCGCCTCGCGGGCCGTCTCGGGCGTTAAACCATCGATTTCAAAAATGATCCGCCCTGGTCTTACTTCCGCCTGATAACCTTGGGGATCGCCCTTGCCTTTGCCCATGCCGGTTTCCGGAGGTTTAGCGGTATAAGGCCGGTCAGGAAAAATTCGAAGCCAGACTTTGCCGCCTTTGGTCGTGAGACGAGCGATCGCCTTACGAGCGGCTTCAATTTGATTGGCACGAATGCGACCGGCTGATTTGGCTTTCAAACCAAAAGCGCCGAAGGCGAGTGTCGTCCCTCGAGTTTCCGGAGAAATATTTTTTGGATTTCTCCGGCCGGTCTGCCACTTTCGATATTTTATTTTTTTCGGAAAAAGCATAATTATTTATTAAAGACTTCGCCTTTGTAAATCCAGACTTTAATACCAATATCACCGTAAGGCAAGTGGGCCCGCTCCCGCGCAAAATCGACATCAGCTCGGAAAGTTTGAAGCGGGATACTGCCTTTTTTAATTTCTTCACTACGGGCAATTTCCGCGCCGTCAAGACGGCCATAAACACCGATCCGGGCACCTTTAACGTTGCGATTGGCGATAATTTTATCCATCATTTGCTTGATTACTCGGCGGAAATGCAGGCGTTTCTCCAAGCCTTCAGCGATCATATAAGAAGCGATAGCGGCGTTGGTTTCCGGTTGCGGCACTTCCACTACATCGATTTTAAATTCGCCAGTCGGCATAATGTTCTGACGGCGCATAAATTTTAATAAATCGCTCTTTAGTTTGGTCATTCCTTCCCCGCTTCGGCCAATCACGGCGCCGGGGCGGGAAGTATTTATAATAAGCCGGAGAAAATTCTGACGGCGTTCAATTAAAACATAGGCAACATAAAGGCCGCGCAAACGTTTTTCGAGATATTCACGAATTAAAATATCAGGCCTCAAAGAATCTTTAATTTTTTTAGGCACTGCAAACCAACGCGCTCGCCAGTCGCGAATAATTCCTAACCGATGGGAAAATGGATTGACAATCTTTGACATGATTTTTGTCTATAAATTATTTCTTTTCGACTACTTTCTTCTCCGATTTCTTCTTTGTTTTCTTTTCAGATAAATTAACTTTGACCAAGCTGGTCTTTTTCAAAATCTGATAAGCGCGGCCGAAGGCTCGTGGCCGGAAACGTTTCAAAACGATCCCTTGATCAACAGTGGCGTTTTCAACAAAAAGATTTTTGGGATCACTGCCCAACTGTTTGGCGTTGGCGGCAGCCGAGCGAAGAAGTTTTAAAACCGGTTCGGCTCCCCTCTTTGGAAGCATTGATAAAATATTCTCCGCTTCCGGAACAGACTTGCCTTTTATAAGATCAGTGATGAGGCGAACCTTCCGGGGTGATTGGCGATAATTTGTGAGCGTGGCTTTCATACTTTATTTTTTCGTCTCCGCAACAACGGCTTTGGCGGCTTGAGCTTGAGCGATTTCGGCTTCCTTTTTCTTCATCTCGAGTTCTTTTTGCATCTTGCCGCCGTGGCGAATAAACTTGCGCGTTGGCGAAAATTCACCCAAACGATGTCCGACCATATCTTCAGTGGCAAGAACCGGAACATGTTCCTTGCCATTGTGAACGCCGAAAGTGAATCCGACCATCTCCGGACTCACCAAAGACGCCCGGGCCCAGGTTTTAATAATTTCACTGCTACCTGGTTTCTTGCCGGTGATCTTTTTCTGCAAACGGGGATCAACATATGGTCCTTTTTTTAGACTTCGAGTCATAGATGAAAATTAAAAAGCCGGATCGGCTCGTAGCAAAAATATTATCATTGCCGCGATTTTTACGCAAGAGAAAGCATATGGCCTTGCAGATTATGGATTTTTGTGGCATTATTCAAAAAACAAAAAATATTGTTCCACTTTTAAAAATCGAATACATGCCAAAAGTTTTCAGTCCGACCGAATTGAGAGATGGAAAAATCCCTTCTCTTGCCGACTTCCTGCTTACTGCCGAACAAATACATTTTGCTTTGAACGCCTGTGACGGAGTCATCGGCGGCTTTGTCTACGGTTCTGTTTTTCATGGGACTCACGATATTCAAAGCGACATTGATCTTTTTGTCCTGCTTCTGCGCGAAAAAGAAGAAGGGGTCTTTGCCGAAATCCAAAAACTCCAAGGACTCGCCAAATCAAAAAGCATTCCGTTTGAAATTGTCGCCATTGACCAAAAAACCGCGGAAAGCTCCGCCAATTACATCGGCCCGCAGTTTGTCCATCACCTGACCTTGGCGGCAGCGGATAACAAACTTATCAAAAGCAATCCCTTTAAGAGAGTAATGCTTCATCCGATTGATCAAAAAGATGACGCGCTTAATTACTTCCAAAATCGTTTTCGGATGATGAATAAGGGCTATACGCAGACAGGTTGTGATTTGCGTGACGAGAAACTCTACGTGTTCCTTCAAAATGTTTTGCAATTGCCGATGCATGTGGCAAGAGTGGTTCTTTACCACTGCAATATCCGTTTGGGCAAAGATTCCAACCGGGAAGTAATGAAAAAATATTTTGATATTACTTCAAGAGAAGCTTACAATTTATTTTTTCAACTGCTTGTGATAAATAATCGCTATCAAAACCAGCTCCGGGAAGAAATTACAAAAGGTTATGATGAAGAAAGATATTGCAAAGCAATTAAGGAATTAATTGAAGGTGTCCCTCTTTTTCTCAAGTTTCTCCGCCTAAACTTCACGATAATAGAGGCAAAATACCGCCTTTAAAAGGCAAAACCTCCCTTTTTGTTGGGAGGTTTTTTTATTTGCCGCTTTTTTAAACAGTTCCTGCTTTTCCAACTTTTCGGCGAGCAATAATAAGGTGGCGGGAGTACTTCTTTTTCTTTCGGGTCTTCCGGCCGCCAGTAATTTTGCCCCATTTTGTCTTCGGCCGACGAGTGCCTCGCGGCTGGCGGCCTTCACCACCGCCATAGGGGTGGTCAACAGCGGCCATCGCGGTACCACGAACCGTCGGACGGATGCCCATATGACGCGTTCGACCAGCCTTGCCAATAACAACCAGCCGATGTTCTTCATTGGAAATTTGACCAACGGAAGCATAAGCCAAATTAGGAATATTTCGAACTTCGCCGGAAGACATTTTAAGAAGCGTGTAATCATCAGTTTGACCTTGGACGACGGCAAACGAACCGGCGGAGCGGATAAGTTTGGCGCCGCCGCTCGGCTTTAATTCAACATTAAAAACAAAAGTACCGACCGGAATATTTTTAAGCGCCAGGCGATTGCCGGGAGCAATCGGAGCGTTTTCGCTGACAATAAATTGATCGCCGACTTTGACCGATTGCGGCAAAACAATGTAGCGTTTTTCGCCATCGGCGTAAACGGCAAGACCAATAAAAGCTGTCCGGTTTGGATCATATTCAATAGAGGTGATACGAGCCGGAATATTTTTTTTATCAAAAACAAAATCAACCGCGCGATAAAGACGCTTGTGGCCGCCGCCTTTGTGGCGCATCGTTATCCGACCGAAAGAATTTCGGCCAACTGCGCGCTTGTAGCCTTTAACAAGCGGTTTATAGGGCTCATTTTTTGTGAGCAGTTCTCGATAAGGAAGCGTCGTTTTTTGGCGCGTACCCGGGGTTATTGGTTTATAAGTTTTTATTGCCATATGTAAATAATTGGTTACCAGTCTTTCCTTTGCTTTCCGAACCGTTCCCTATTGGTTGTCCAGGTGAGGAAAGCAAAGGAAAGACTGGACGTGCTTTTGTTTTCCGAACCGTTCCCTAACGGCTGGGGAGGTGAGGAAGACAAAGAAGGTACCGGTATGTCTTATGTGAAATTGATCTTACCACGATCGGCTTTTTTCACATAAACAAAAGCTTTCTTGCCGCCACCCCGCTTCCCTGAAATACCTCGGAACGATACCGCTTTTGTCGGCGCGTTAACAATATGAACCGCTGTTGGAATGACCTTATAAAGAGCTTCGATTTCCTTTTTGATGAGCGCTTTATTGGCTTTCGGCGTTACATTAAAAACATAAACACCCGCTCCAGCCAGGTCAGTAGTGCGTTCGGTCACTCGGGGAGAAATAATAAATTCACCCATCGCGATCGTCCCGGTTTTCTTTGCGGCGGCTGTTTCTTTTACTTTTATTTCTTTGCTTTCTGTCGCCGCTTCTTTTTTCTTTTTGCTAAATAACGCCATATTTACTAATTAAATTTTTTTCTACATTTTGCTCTCCAAAACTTCTAAGACACCTTCTGGTTCGACAAAAACTAAAAACTTATTTTCGAGCAGTTTCAGAGAATTAATATTTCTGGCTTCATCAAAACTGGCATTCGACAAATTTTTGAAACTCCGCCAGACCATTTCGTCTTTCTTGGGCATGATAAGATAAGATTTTTTCTTCGCCAAATTATCAAAACCTTTGACCTTGCTCAAATAGGCGAAAGTTTTTGCCGCTTCCCGAGTTTTGCCAGTCAAAGAAATTTTATCGAGAAAAATAATCTCATTGTCTCGTAATTTTTCCGAAAGAACAGCCGCCAGGGCTTTCGCTTTCATCCGCGCATTGATGCTTTGTTTGTAAATTTTGTCTGGCGTTGGGCCATGCGTAATACCGCCACCCCGCCAAAGAGGTGAGCGGATGGAGCTATGACGAGCCCGACCGGTGCCTTTTTGAGCCCAGGGCCTTTTGCCGCCACCGCGGACTTCCTGACGGCCTTTTGTTTTCGCCAGACTCGCTCTTTTGTTGGCCGCGAGAGCGTTCACAACTTGATGAACAAGGTCGGCATTCCAAGGCGCGCCGAAAACCGCCGCGGGTAATTCGAGAGTTTTCTTGAGGTCGCCTTTTTCGTTGTAAACATTGGCTTTCATAATTAAATAGCTTCTATTTTGACAAGTGCGCCGGTATTGCCGGGGATAGCGCCGGAAATCAGGAGGGTTTCAGGGGTTGCGTCAAGTACTTTAAGGTTTTTGATCGTTACCCGGTCCCCGCCCATTCGGCCAGCCATCCGTATGCCTTTCGCGACCCGACCCCCCGCCCGGCCGCCGCCGCCAATCGAACCCGGTTCG
>DATEUR010000003.1:0-12210 GCA_035583565.1 Minisyncoccota bacterium
AAATCAGAAGGCAACGAATTCTTGCGAACATTTGCTTTCGTTTGGGTGGTCGCTATTATTATTATTTTACTTTTTGAAAAACTTCGCCGGATGTGCCCTTATCATTATCCGCGAAGTGCGGAACAAAACATATGACATCACTTTGGCAAAAATTGACAGGCGGCGTTAACCTCGAAGAAGAGGAATACGATGAAGAAGAGTCCGGGGAAGAATCCGGCGGTGAATTTGACGAGGACGCTCAACTTTCCATTGATCTTTATCAAACACCCAACGAAATAATCCTTCAAACAATGGTTCCGGGCGTCAGACCGGAAGATCTTGCTGTTGAAATCGGCCGGGATCAGGTTACCATTCGTGGCAAACGGGAAATTAACCGGGCTATCACTGATGATAATTACTTTGTGCGCGAACTTTACTGGGGCAGCTTTTCAAGAACCATCAGTTTGCCGGCCGAGGTTGATCCTGAAGAAGCCGAAGCAGTCGAAAAACACGGCCTGCTCCTTATTAAACTTCCTAAAATAGACAAAGAAAAGAAAGCCATCGTCAGGGTTAAATCTGTCTAATCAAAAACCTCCGCCAAACTTATTCGTAGATAATCTCAATGTCATCAATATAACCAAAACTTCCGGCATTGTATCTTCCCTTCCCGGTAATTACATAATTTTCAAAGTCATAATTTGGCAGGCCATTTATAAACATTTTCATTTCGCCTTCTTCTCCTGCCTTATTGCCAAAAATTGAATCCTCGGAAAAATCTTTACCCCAAGAATGGAAAAAATTTTTAAGCATGAGCTGATTTCTCGTCACGACTCCTTCCATCTCGGCAGCAATAATTCCTTTGCCCGAATGAGTATGAAGCACGACCGGCATCCCGTTTGAACCAAACGGAGCAAGAAATCCGATTCCTGCCGGAATTTTAATATTTTCACCTTTAATTTTTATGGAAAGATGCGCGTATAAATTAACGCCGTTTTCTGAAACTATATCGCTTTTTAGCTCAACTTCATTGCTTTTATAAGAAGAGCCGCTTAAAAAAGCGAGTGCCACCAAAATAAACGGGGTTAGGATATAAAGATTTTTTTTAGTTATATATTTAGACATTATTTAATCTCGTAACGAAGCGTGACATTGATCATCACTTCTTCGCTTCCCGGCTCTATCGCCGGCGCTGGCGCGCCGGCGGCTTTGCCGTCGGCCATTAAGGCGGCTTCAAAACGCATGCCGTAAACAGGCCCGCTGAAACCTTCATCAATAGCGAGTAACCGCCCCACTCTAAAACCACCAGCTCGAGCGATATTTTTTGCCTTGACTTTGGCTTTAGCAATCGCTTCCGATCGAGCTTTTGTCTCAACAGTGAAGGGATCATCTATCTGGAAGGAAAGGCCGGAAACATCATTGGCGCCGTTTTTCACGACACCGCTAAGCGCGTCACCAATAGCCGCGAAATCTCGAATCTTAACGGAAACACTTTGATTAATCGTATAACCGACGATCTTCGGCGGCGGACAAGGCACTGGTTTTTCAGTATTAGCGGGACAGCTTGAGTATTCATAGCGGGGATCGAGATTATAATTCTCTGTCTTGATATCTTTAGAATCAATTTCAAGCGACTTCAAAAAAGCAATCGCTTTGTTAACTTTTTCAGTGTTTTCTTTCTGAAGATTAGCAATATCAGCACCACCTTCCGTCAGCACGCCAAAGGTAAAGAAAGCAATATCCGGCACGGCCACAGCCGTGCCTTCCGCATTCACCGAGAAACTGCGATAGGAATCGGGCTTGATGGAGGCGCGGTAGGCAAAAGACGCGGATACCGCCGCTACTGCAACAAAAATTATACCAATAATAATCGCGAGATTAAGATAGTTTTTTATTCTTTCATTCATATTTTTATTATATTACCAAACTATTCTTTAAGCGGTAATCCTACTTATTAATAAGCTGTATAAATTCTAATACAATTAAGGCAAACCAGCCAATCTGAAGCAAGAAAAAGCCCCAGATCTGAACCATTTCGAGCCGCTGTGTTCTCGACATACCAAGCTTTTCCGTCGCTATATTATAAATATCCTCGAGAGATTCAAGCTTATCTTGAATGGTTCGACGCCATTCGATTAAACGGAATTTTTTGGAAATAAGCTCGTAAAGCCGAGCCGAATACCATTCGCCGATGAGCTTGATATCACGCTCAAGCGCCTCGAATTTGGCAATAGCGCCGGCTCTCGTCCGAATAACCCGCAAAAAATCTTCCTGGAATTCCCTTTGCTCAAAAAAAGTTTTTTTCTTCGGTTCCGTTTCAATAATTTTGGCAGTTTTTTGCATCTGCTCATCGAGACTCGCGTCAAGTATCCGGTAACGGAGAAGCTGGTAATTGGCAAGTTCCATCATTTCGATTGTTTCTTCCACTTCCCCTTTTGGATCGAAGATAAAAGCGCCGTCCCACTCAATGACAACGAGATCATCCTTGCTATATTTGAGCTGGTAGGACAAAGTATATTCGATTTCCTTATCATCAAGAGCGGCTTTTTCTGATTTCAAGAGACTGGCAATTTTATTGCCATGAGAAGAAAGGAAAAGCTCCGGATCACCTTCATAACCGGAAACTTGATAAATCGTGTATTCTTCCGAGAGTTCTTCTTTGGCTCCGTATTTTCTCGCCAAATCGTAACAAAATTCATGGAGCTTGTTTTTAAGCTCGATGAGATTATTTTGTTTAAAAATATTTGCGACTTCAAAAGTTCCGCTGACGATAATGGCATCGGGGTGATAAGTTTTGATAGAAATATCAATAACGACGCCGTCAATTTCGGTTTTTTGCTGATTTAAAATGAATTGGGAAGGAACGGATTTCTCAAAGTAGTGAGGCGCGCTTCTCGCCACAAGCGGCGGAATCTCGCGGCCTTTCTTTTCGCGTTTTGCTTCGGCAATGATGAAAGAATTTACTTTGTGAGACATGTGCTGGGGGGCGGAGTCGAACCGCCGACCTACCGCTCTTCAGGCGGACGCTCTAACCAACTGAGCTACCCCAGCTTAAAAAATTACTTGCCGCCAAGCTGATCAATTAAATTCTGCAATAAATTAACATCAGCCAAAGAACTAGTCGCGTTATTAGCCGCTCCGACAATGCCCTGGAGGAGCAGAAGCAACTTATTAAAAATCGGCCGGAGATAATAAAAGAAGCCAAGCGCAATACCAATGACGACAAGCCAGTAAAGAACAGTGAAGATCCGGCTGCGCCTTTGGCCACCGCGGATTTTTTTGAGCAATTCGTTATTTTCGATGACTATTTCTTTAAGTTCTTCGTCAGTCATGGATAAAATTAATATATCATAAAAAGTAAACACTACCAATGCCACCGGCAGGAATCGAACCTGCATCTAGGGTTTAGGAAACCCTCGTTCTATCCGTTGAACTACGGCAGCTAGAGCGAAAGAAGTTTTTCAAGTCGCCTTTGGTTAAAACCGGTCATGATTTCCCCGTCAACCATGATTACCGGCACGCCCATTTGGCCAGACTTTTCCACCATTTCCTTTCTTTTATCCATATCCGCCAGGACATCGTATTCAGTGTAAGCGATATTTTTGGCTTTAAAGAATTCCTTGGCTTGATGACAAAAGTGGCAACTGGGCGAGGTATAAATCGTAACTTGTTTCATAAAATAAAAATTAAATTTAAATTTATAACAATTCTGATTATAACACAAACTTGAGAAGTTTAGGCGAATTATTTTCTCCCTCGAAGTTTAATTCCTCTCGCCTTGACGTGCTTGAAAAATTCGATTTGAGCAAGCCGCTTCTTGGCCTCTTTTAGCCTCTGGTAAGTGCCAAAAGATCGGCCAGTCGTTTCTGATAAAACCACATATTTGCCTTTTATTTTTTTGATCATATGCGAGTAGCGAGAATCGAACTCGCGTCTCATGCTTGGGAAGCACGCGTTCTGCCACTAAACCATACTCGCTTATCTAAAAATATTTTTTAAAAATTCCCAAAAACCTCCGCTCTTTTGAGAGGCGTCGGCTTCCTCCTCCGCCCACTTTGTGATAATAACCTCTCCTTCACCCGGCTTTTTGAAAGCAAATTTTTCCCGAATCGCCTCTTCCGTGCCGAAAGGCGTATTAATTATTTCAATTTTACGGGTGATGTTTTCTTCCCGCTCCGTAAGGCGTGACAGCTCTTGCAAAGCCACGTTTTTGCGGGCTTTCGCCTCACGGTTTTTCTTTACGAGATCGACAAGACTTACCACAATAAGCACGTTAAAACAAACAAGCACAAGGATAAAAAAACGAATGTAGATTGAATTTCGTCTTTTTTTCCTAAAATCTTGCATTATTTAATCTTAACAAAAATGGAGAAATAAGCTAAGATGAAGATAAGTATGATTTTAGGCAAGAAAAACCAAAAAAGAACGCGGGTAATCTGGGCGGTGATCTCAATTATCGTCGCTGTCAGCATGATCCTCCTCTACACCCCGATTTTTTAACTACTTCTTCATCATTTCAATAAAAACATCCTGGGGGAGAAGGTGCTTTTTTAGCTTGTAACTATCTCCATGACTTAACATCCCCAGATACGACTGCATGGTCAGTTCATTCGGATTCTCTTTGATTCTCCTCATCATCTTTCTCTTGGTCGAGCAAGACTTATCCGGCACGATTCTCATGACTAATTTTCTAAAATCCTCATTCTCAAGCCGTAGCCGGAGAATTTGGAAGATTTCAAGGTTATTATATAAAAAAAGCCCTAAGTATCAAAGATACAAAGGGCCTAATAAATTCAAAGAGCAAAATTTCAAACTGCCAGTTGCGGAACCACCACCCGAATGCGGTCGTCAGCGTCCCAGACATTGGCAAACTCGAACCTGCGGACAAACACGCTCAGGCCATCAGGACACACGCGCACACTAGCAACGAAAAATTGGTCATTAGCTTTGAAAAGAAAAAGGGTGGCATAACCGTCTTTTCTAAGCTGAGCGCTATGCTCTTTCGCGAATTCAATGATTTGATGCTGTGACATGCACAGTTTTTCCAAATCAGAATTGAGCGAGCCAAACATTTGAGCGAAATTGGCGTCTTTTTCCATTTCATAGACCAAGCACTCCGTTTCTTTGGTTTCGGGTCCCTGCTGGTCGGCATTCCAATTTTTGAAATCAGAGTCAATTGAAACAAAGACATTTTTTGCTTTTGCAATAACTTCTTTGCCCGATAATGCTCTGAGTATCAATTTACTTCCTCCTGAAATAAGTTTCAGGAATTGCAGCTTTTCAGCGACCTTGCCGAGAAAAGCGTTGATTTCTTCTTCACTAGAATTAACAAGTTTTTTGAGCGCGCTTGCGAAAAGCGACTTTTGGTTTTGAACTCTCTCAATAGTTGATTTAATGAGTCCAAGACCGGTGTTGTTTTGTGTGTCCATTTTGCACCAGTATTTGTATTGTTTAAGAACTTTGGATTTAATCAAGGCAAATCCTTGGCCTATTTAATTGTAAACAGCATATCACGAAGATATATAAAAGTCAAGCAAAATTAGCCTTATTTAACAAGGGTTTTAGATCAATCTACATCATTTCTTCATCATTTCAATAAAAACGTCTTGGGAAATATTAACCCTGCCGAGGGCTTTCATTTTCTTTTTGCCCTTTTTCTGCTTTTCCCGAAGCTTCATTTTGCGGGTGATATCGCCGCCGTACATGTGTTGAGTAACATCTTTTGAAAGAGCCGACAGAGTACGGGAGGCAATAATCCGGCCGAAGGCCTGCGCTTGAATTTTTACGGTAAACGACTGCCTGGGTAAAATATCGTAAAGTTTTTCCACGGACTTTTTTGCTTCTTCTTCCACTCTTTTTTTGGATATTATTTTAGAAAAGGCCAGCACGGGTTCTTCGGCAACCAAAATATCGAGTCGGGCCACATCGGCTGGTCTTGTATCAATAATTTCGTAAGAAAGCGAAGCGTACCCTGATGAAACACTCTTTAAGTCATCGAAGAAATTCCGCATTAATTCCCGGAGCGGCATTTCTAAATTAACGGTTGTCCGATCACTGCTAAAATTTAACGTATCGCCAATAATCGCTTCATGATCGAAAACAAGCGGCATGAGACTGGGGAGATAATTGTTGGGAATAATAATTTTCGCCGCCACCCATGGTTCACGAATTCCAGTGATATTATGCTCCTCGGGAAAAGCTGACGGTGAATAAATGACCTGTTTCTTGCCGCTTTTTTCGGTAACCTCATAAGCAATCGAGGGCGTGGTGATAATCAACTGTAAATTAAATTCCCGTTTCAATCGTTCAGTAATGATTTCAAGATGAAGCATACCGAGAAAGCCAACCCGGAAACCGCGACCGAGACTGCCGGAAGTTTCTTCTTCAAAAGTAAAAGCCGGATCGGAAAGATGAAGCCGACCTAATGCTGTTTTCAGGAGAGTAAAATCATCCTGGCTTCCCGGGTAAATCGAAGCCCAGACGACAGGTTTGGGCTCGGCATAACCCGGCAGTGGCGGCAGTTTGGAATTCAAAAGACTCACCGTGTCGCCGACAAGCGCAAAACCGGTTTTTTTGATGCCGGTGACAAGATAACCTATTTCACCAACTGAAAGTTGGCGAGCTTCGTATTTAGTCGGTTTAAAAACACCGACTTCAAGCGCGCTAAATTTTTCACCGGCGGCTTTGAAAGAGAGTTTTGAGCCTTTTTTCACCTCCCCGTCAAGAACCCGAATATAGACGATGATGCCGCGGTGCTCGGAGTATTCGAAATCAAAAACCATAGATCGGAAATCATCGGTGCCGGCTGTGCCTTTCGGCGGCGGAATTTTTGCGATGATTGTTTCAAGTAAATTCGCGACACCCGCGCCGGTTTTGCCGGATACTTCAAAGATATCTTCGGATCGACAATTAAGCAGGCTGGCAATTTCATCACGAACTCGCGGAACATCAGCCAATGAAGAATCAACCTTTGTTATTACCGGAATAATGACAAGATCGGCCTCTTTGGCCTTGTCTAAAACAGTAAAAGTCTGCGCTTGGATGCCTTGTGTCGCGTCCACCAGAAGCAGCGCTCCTTCGACGGCGGCAATTGCGCGAGAAACTTCATAGGAAAAATCAATGTGGCCGGGGGTGTCGATGAGATTGAGAATATGATTTTTGTACTCCATTCGAACCGGCTGCATTTTGATCGTGATTCCCCGCTCCCGCTCAAGCTCCATTTGATCAAGAAATTGTTCGCGCATTTGTCGCGCTGGAATGGTTTCAGTAATCTCAAGCATCCGATCGGCCAAAGTCGATTTGCCGTGATCTATATGAGCAATAATGCTGAAATTGCGGATGTTTTGCATGGGTGTAGTATACTATAATCCTGTGGAAGTTTAACTTCTACAAAAGATGAAACTTCATCGCTTTATTACTGATTACGATCTGACCAAATCTGAACTCACCATCACCGATAAGGAAATGGTTCATCAGATCAAAGACGTTTTGCGAAAAAATGTCGGCGATTTTTGTATTCTCGGCGACGGTAAGAAAAAAGAAGCGGTCGCCCGAATCGAAGCGATCGGGAAAGACGAGATTAAAGTCTCCCTCGGCAAAATCGTTGAAAATGCCAGCGAGCCCGAAATTGAAAGCCATATCTTTTGCGCTGTTTTGAAAAAAGAAAACTTCGAGTTTGTCGTTCAGAAAGCGACCGAAATCGGCATCCGGACCGTTACCCCCATCATCACTGATCGGATTGTGAAAACCAAGCTTGATATCAGCCGCCTCAACAAAATTGCCAAAGAAGCGGCCGAGCAATCAGGTCGCGGATTGGTGCCAATAATAAATGAGATTAAAACACTTGAAGAAGCGGTAACAGAAGCCAAAAAACTTGAAAAAATCTACGTCTTTGATATGCGCGGCAAAAAAGTTCACTTGCTTGAAAGCATGGCCAAGAAGGTCGGCTGTTTTATCGGCCCGGAAGGCGGCTTCACCGACGAAGAGCTTCTCGTTTTTGAGTCGGCCCGCTTTGCCATCATTAATCTCGGCGCGCTGACTCTCCGCGCGGAAACCGCCGCCATCATCGGCGCCTATTTTGTCACCTATCCAAGCTAGTAGCCTTATATTGCAGTCTAATGCTGGTTTGGCGAATGAGCTTCCTCGGAGATAACGACTTTCGTCTTCCAGAATTTTGTCTTTAAGGTTCTCGTGAGGGCCTTTATTTCCTCATTGCCAAGAGCCCAAAGCGCGGAGCCGCCAACGGCAATGCCGAAAATTCCCGAAATAAAACCTTGGGCAAAAATTCCAAAGAAAGTGTTGAGATCAAAGACGCGCCCAAAAAGCACAAGGAATCCGTAAGCAACCAATCCCATCACGAGCCCGCCGGCGCTTGCCTGCCAGAAAGTTTTTGAAAGCGAAAGCCCAGGCAAGGTGAAATCGCGCTTAAGCGCTTGCCAAAGAATCACTGCGTTTAAAATTGAACCGAGTGAAAACGCAAGCGGCAGCGCCAGGATCATGGTTTCCGGAAGATCCCGAACGCGCAAAATTACTTCAAGAGAAAGTCGGAAATCACTTTGCTTGAAAAGCTCGATAAAAACAAAGGCAAAAACCACCGTGACAACAGCCGAGACCAAATTCACGAAGAAGGGCCGGAAGGTGCGCTGATAGGCGTAGAACGCCCGAGTGAAGAGTAAAATCAAGCTCTGGGCGGTGATCGAAATCGCAAAGAGCGCCAGGGCGGCGGCCGTCAGCCTCGTCGCTTCCCAGTCGAAAAGCCCGGCGCCCAAAATAACCCGAACAATCTGCGCCCGCAGAATAATAAAAAGGAAAATTGCGGGTATAGACCAGAAAATGATTTGCCGGCCGGCCAGGGCCAGCTCTCGGAAAAACTTCTCTTTATCTCCCACCAGAAGAGAAAGTGTCGGAAAAGCAGCCATCGAATAAGAAACGCCGATAAGGGTAATGGGCACCATCTGCAAGTGAATCGCGAAATTGAAAATCGAAATCGAGCCTGTTGCCATTTTTGAAGCCAAAGCCGTGAGGATAATCAGCGTGATATTGCCGAGCGCGAGACCAAGCGTTCTTGGCAAGGAGATAAAGGTCACCTTTTGCACTTCCGGCCAATTGATCCGGAAATTGATTCGCGGCCAAAACCCAAGCCGCCTTAAGACTGGCCACTGCACCACAAAATGCATAAACGCGCCGAGCACAACGCCGAGCGCAAGGCCGGTTGTGCCCCAAATAGAATAAAACCAAAGGACACCGATGAGAATCCCGAAGTTGTAGAGCACCGGTAAAAGCGAAAAAAGAAAAAATTTCTTAAAAAACTGGGTGACCGCCCCAAACATCGTCGAAAAGCCCAAAAATATCGGTGAAAGAAGCATAATCCGGCTTAGGTTGACAGTTTTCTCCATCGCTCCCTCGCTAAATCCCGGCACCACAAATCGCATAAGCCAAGGCATCAGGAAGAAAACAATGGCGCTTGTTAAAATAAGCACCGCCGCAAAAGTCGAAAAAATACTGTTGAAAAATCGCCGCGCCTCTTCTTTCTCTTTTATCTTTTCTGCCAGGATTGGCAAAAGGACAACCACGGATGCGAGTGACGCCACGGAAATGAAAATTAGATCGGGGATCTTGAAGGCAGCGTAGTAAATATCAAGCGTTTCGGAAGGGCCGATGATGGAAGCAAGCGCCCGATCACGGACCAGCCCCAAAATCTGCGCTAAAAACGCAAAGAAAGCCAAGAGAAGGGCGGCTTGGTTGACGCCGAGGGATTCTTTATTAAGAAGACTTAGAATCTTTTCTTTCATTAAACAACGATATTAACGAGCTTGTTTTTAACATAAATAATTTTTTTGGCAGGTCCTGTCAGCCACTTTGAAATCGCTTCTTGCGAAAGCGCCAATTTTTTCACTTCCTCCTCGCTTAAGTCTGCCGCGATTTCCATTTCATCCCTTACTTTACCATTGACCTGTATCGCAATTTTGAAAACTGTGTCCTTGGCTAATTCTTCACTCCATTTTGGCCAGGCCGAAAGATTAATTGATTTTTTCTCGCCAGCCGCAAGCCAAATTTCTTCCGTAATGTGCGGCGCAAAGGGCGAAAGAATCTGCAGGAGAAGCTTAAGGTCGGAAATAGTGACAGTTCCCTTTTCCCAAACGCTTGCGCAAATCATCATCGCCGAAATCGCCGTATTGAAGTTGAAGCTTTTAATGTCATTCGATATTTTTTTGATTGTCTTGTGCAAAATTCTTTTCTCCGTCTCGCCGGTTTCTTTAGCTTTCTCCTTGATTACCTTCTCGGCAATTCGCCAAACCCGCTCAAGAAAACGCCTCGCGCCGATGATGCTCTCCGTTGACCAAGCAATGGAATCGGTAAAGGGGCCCATGAACATTTCATAAACCCGGAGCGTGTCGGCGCCATAGGTAGCGATGATATCGTCGGGATTCACGACATTGCCCCAGCGTTTTGACATTTTCCGGCCATCGGCAGCCAAGATGAGCCCTTGATTATGAAGTTCGAGAAATGGCTCTTCGGCCGGCGCAATTCCGAGATCACGCAAAAATTTGTGCCAAAAGCGAGCGTAAAGAAGGTGGCCGGTGGCGTGCTCGGCGCCGCCGACATAGACATCAACCGCTTTCCAATATTCGAGTTCTTTCTTCCCCGCTAATTCCTTTTTATTTTTCGGATCCATATAGCGGAGGAAGTACCAGGAAGAACCGGCCCAGCCGGGCATCGTGTTCGTTTCAAAACCTTTTTCGGTCCAAGCGCGGACGCCGGCGAGCGGACCTTCGGCTTTTCCTGTCGGTTCGTAGGATTTAACATTCGGGAGTTTTAAGGGCAGTTTCTCGACTTCATGGAGAATTCCTTCCCTATCCCGCCAGAGCGGAATCGGTTCGCCCCAGTAGCGTTGGCGGGCAAAGACGGCGTCGCGCATTTTGTACTTTATGACGATCTTGCCATTTACAAACTCTGTGATTTTCTTTCGCGCTTCTTCGGAAGAAAGGCCCGAGAACTTACCGGAGTTAATAAGCGTTCCTTGTTCAACAACTTTTCGAATTGATAATCCAAATTTCTTTGCAAATATATAGTCCCGGCTATCATGCGCCGGCACGGCCATGATCGCGCCCGTGCCGTAATCCGCCAAAACATAATCGGAAATAAAGATTAGGATTTCTTCCCCGCTTGCCGGGTTAATCGCTTTCACTCCCTTAAGCGCCACGCCCGTCTTTTCTTTTTCCGCGTTTGTCCGCTCTTTCGCTGTCTTGTGTCTTGCTTTGTTGATATACTCCTCCGCTTCTTTCCAATTCTCGATTTTTAATTTAGAAATAAGGGCGTGCTCCGGCGCCAGCACCATGTAAGTCGCGCCAAAAAGCGTGTCCACCCGCGTGGTGAAAACTTTTATTTTCTCCTCCGAATTCTTGATCGGAAATTCAATTTCGCTTCCTTCGCTCCGGCCGATCCAGTTTTTCTCTATTTCCTTTAAGTGCGACGGCCACTTGAGCTCTTCCAAGCCGGAAAGCAAGCGGTCGGCATAAGCCGTGATCCGCAGGAACCACTGTTTAATCTTAATTTTTTCAACCGGGTGCCCCCCGCGCTCCGAAACCAAGTGACCGTCCTGCCCTTCCGTAACTTCATCGTTGGCAAGAACTGTTCCTAGTCCCGGACACCAATTAACTTCCGCTTCGCCTTCGTAAGCAAGACGATATTTCATTAAAACTTCTTGCTTCTCTAAAGCGGAAAGTTTTTTCCAATTATGGTTTTCCTTTTCGAACTTCTTTATAAGATCTTTAATTGGGCGGGCTTTTTTCTGTTCGGAATCATAATAATGATTGTATAACTTCAAAAAGATCCACTGGGTCCATTTGTAGTATTCCGGATCAGTCGTATTGATCTTGCGCGACCAGTCGTAAGAAAGGCCAATTATGGAAAGTTGCTTTTTAAAAGTCGTGACATTCCTTTTCACCGCTTCCTTGGGATGAACCTTATGTTCGATCGCGTATTGCTCGGCCGGCAGACCAAAGGCGTCGTAGCCCATCGGGTGGAGGACATTGCAGCCCTCCATTCGCTTCATGCGGGCGTAAACATCAGAACCGATGTAGCCGCGCGGGTGGCCGACATGAAGCCCCGATCCGGAGGGATACGGGAACATATCGAGGACATAAAAAGGCTTTAATTTTTTTGCTTTTGCCGGTCCCGAAGAGAGAGTTTGGTAGATTTTTTTCGCTTGCCAGAATTTTTGCCACTTCTTCT
>DATEUR010000004.1:0-28180 GCA_035583565.1 Minisyncoccota bacterium
CCGCAATTTCTCATTATTGTTTCTTTTGTTTTCTTTGAGCCGAGAGTGGCGGTGAGGCAAAGCATCGGAATTTTCTTCGCTTTTGCCGCTCGCGCTAATCTTGCGGCAACATGATTGCCAAGTGCCAAATCACATTCATCATTGACCAGCAAATCATAATCGGAAAGGTCGAGTTTGCCTGTTTCCAAATCATTAACGAGAATCCCGGTGGTAGAGAAAGTGATTTTAGCATCCTTATTCCAAACTCTTTTGGGAGCTGGAATTTTGTTTTTCATGATAAAAGCGCCTTCTTCTGTGCCGGTAATTTTGCGATAAAGATCCTTGTGCTGCATCGTTAATTCCCAGGAAGTGGTGGCAAAGAGGGTTTTGCCAAAACCAAAACTTGTTAAAATCGCCATGGCCGTTTTGCCATCTCCGGGATTAGCCCGAATGAGGATGTTGCCGATAGGGATTTTTTTGAGCGCTTTTTCGGCAGTCTCAAACCATTTGCTTTTTTTATCTTCTTCTAAATTATCGAAATCAGAGAAGGGAAGCATCCTGATGATTTCTTTGAAAGTTTGTATTTCCATAGTCGGTAAAGTATTAAAGGGTTAAGGTACTATTTTTTAGTGCGGCTCCCATTTAATCATTTTTTTGGTCTTCCGTCAAACTGTTTCATTTATGGGATTGCTTAATTCAGAAGGATTTGCTAAATTAGATTGGTAAAACCTATGCCACAACCAAGATTAATTAAACTCGCTTGCGGGAACTGCAAAAGAATCAATTACTGGTCAAGCAAAAACAAGAAACTCGTTACTCGAAAAATTGAGCTTAAAAAGTATTGCCGCTGGTGCCGAAAACATCAACCTCATAAAGAAATAAAGAAATAATCTCTGGGTCCATAGTTTCAATGGTAAAACATCGGTCTCCAAAACCGAGGTTGCAGGTTCGAGTCCTGCTGGACCCGTATAGATTTTTTTGGGTTTACTTTCGCCAGCAATGTTTATATAATCTCCTTAGGTTTTTATATAAAAATAAAAACCCCTTTCGGTATGAAAGGGGGTGGTTTTTCCCAGACAAAGTCTAGAAAATTATGAGCGAGGGCTTCATCAGCCGTAAAATAAGTTTTAGCGTTAGCGAGGTCGTAGATTTCTTTCAATTTTTTATCGGTTCGCCAAGCGATAAACTCGTAACGCGTTCTTTCTGCCCGAAACACTTCTTTTGGGAATTCTCTCAAAGAATGTCCCGGCAGAGAATGTTCCATTCGGTGGATATACAAAACTTTTCTCTCGCCTCTCATGGCTGTTCTTAAGAGACAACTCTGAAGAATAAGGAAGGCCACGGAGGATGCCTTGGCGGCCAATCCAGTTACATGGCAATCCGGTTCTGTTAATTTTGCGAGGGCATTTGTGATACGAGCGCCTGCATCCACAGAACCGCCAATGCTATCTATAACGACGTTTACTAATCGTCCCAATGTTACATTCTTCTCGCTCGGAAGAGATGGTAATATGCCTCCTTCCACCACAGGAACCAGTCGGGAAGTGAGTTTATCGAGCGCAAATAAAAATTTGTCTGCTAGCTCGTTCGTAATTCGCCCCTTGAGTAAAATAACATGGTTTTTCTCATCCAGGATGTCTTTTGTTTCCATCTATCGGTAGTTTTGGGTTTGACTTTTTGAAAGGACTAGTCTAAAATTACAATTATTAAAAGGTCCGGTCAATATTGACATTATAAGTAATACATTGTGAAATTTATGAATAAAGAAAAAGCTCCAACACCAGCGGAATTAGAAGCAAAAAAGATAGCTGCTAAAGAAAAATGGTCAACTAAACCGAAAACCTTTGTTGAGGGTTCAGGCGGGGCTCCGATGCTTGAAACTGAAGTCACCGAACAGGAACAAGAAGCACAACGGGAAAGAGCCAAAGAGTCTCGCGAATAATAACAAAAACCACCCCGCAGGGTGGTTTTTGTTACCGCAGAAATTTTTTAACTGTTTTTTCAATTTTGTTCAAGTTGTTTTTTTTCGGCACATCAAACCATTTAATTCTTTTGTCCCGCTTCCACCAACCCTTCTGCCTCCGGACGAAGTCCCAAATTGCCCGGCTTAATTTTTCGACCATTTCTTGTTTTGCCAGTTTCTTTTGGAGATAAAGGGCAAGGTATCTATACTCAAGACCAAGTTCCTCCATTCTTTTGTAAGAAAGCCCTTGTTCGTGGAGTCGCTTGGCTTCTAGTATCATTCCTTTTTTTATTCTCGCAAGCAGTCTCTCGTAAATTCTTTCTTTTAGTTTCTTGTCGGGAAGCGCCAGTCCAATTAAGAGGGAATTATATTTCGATTTCGGCCTGAGAGTTGGAACCTTACCCAAGGCTTTGGTAATTTCAATAGCGCGGATCAAGCGGCGGGGATTTTTTGCCTCGATTGTTTTGGCGCGGGCCGGATCGATCTTTTTTAACATTTCGAAAAGTTTGGCCGTGCTTAATTTTGAGAGTTTTTTTCGCAGTTTTAGATTAGGCATAACTTCGGGAAAGGTAATGTTATCAACGATCGCTTGGATATAGAAGGGCGTGCCACCGACGATAACAGGAAGCTTGTTTCTTTTTAAAATATTCTCAATTTTATTTTCCGCTAGAGTTTTATATTCCGCGGCGGTGAATTGTTTTTTAGGTGAAACAACATCCAAAAGGTAGTGGGGAATGCCTTTCATTTCCACCTTGGTAATTTTGCCAGTGCCGAGATTAAGCCCTTGATACACCTGACGGGAATCGGCGGAAATAATTTCACCACGAAACCTCTTAGCAAGCGCAACCGCCAAATCACTTTTGCCGACGGCGGTCGGCCCCAGAATAACAAGAATTTTTTGCATTATGCCCAAGGTGGGAGTCGAACCCACAAGCCTTGCGGCGCACGATTTTGAGTCGTGTGCGTATACCAATTCCGCCACTTGGGCAAGCTCCTTTATTCTAACGCAGCAGGGTTAAAAATCAATTTTTGTTGTGGTAATATATCGCTATGGCAAAAATCCATGAAAACTCCGTTTTCTTTGTCGATATCAGTAAAATCGAGCCGAATCCTTATCAGCCGCGCCGCGAATTCGACGAGGAGAAACTCGCAAATCTCGCTGAATCAATCCGGCAATACGGTGTCCTTCAGCCCCTCGTTGTTTCCCGGGCGGAAGTTGCCCGTGATGACGGCCTTGATGTCCGCTATGAACTTATTGCCGGTGAACGGCGTCTTCGTGCTTCTAAACTCGCCGGCCTTCGGGAAATCCCGGTCATCATCCGGATTGGCGATGACCATAAAGCCAAGCTGGAACTAGCGATTATCGAAAACCTTCAACGGGAAGACCTGAATGCGATTGAGCGTGCGCGGGCCTTCACGCAGCTTGTTGGAGAATTTAATCTCACCCATGCCCTTGTTGGCCAGCGGGTCGGCAAAAGCCGGGAATATGTTTCAAACACCATCCGGCTTCTTTCTTTGCCGGAAGAAATTCAAAAAGCAATTGCTAATAAAGAATTGTCTGAAGGTCATGCTCGGCCGCTTCTCATGCTTTCTCATAAACCGGAAGAGCAAGCGGCGCTCTTTAAGAGTATTTTAACAAAAAGAGTCTCGGTCCGAGCGGCAGAGCGCAACGCTCGCCTGCAAGCGCCTGAACGGGCCAGAAAAATTGAACCATCACCGGAACTGGCGGAGCTCGAGGAACAATTAAAAGAAACGCTTGGCGCTAGGGTTAAAATTGAACCTAAAAAAGAAGGCGGGAGCGCTGTGACAATTGAATTTTTCTCTCCGGAAGATCTTAAAAATTTCCTTAACTTAATCAATCGGAATTCAGCTACCGAAGACGAAACCGCGATTTCCAATTTTACGGTTTAGAGAGGATTTTGCTGTCAGCCGAATTTATTCAGCTTTTTTCTTTTTGACGAAGCCTCGGGGTTTTTTTGGCTCGGCAAGAATTTCAAGCGCGCGTTTTAGAGTGATGGTGTAGACATCATCTTTCTTAAGCGATCGAAAATCGCCTTCGTGAACAACATAAGGTCCGAAGCGGCCGATTGAGGCGGTAATATTTTTGCCGGTATCAGGATGCGCCCCAAGAACACGAGGAAGGGAGAGATAGACGAGGGCATCGGCGACGGTGACTTCGGTCGGATTTTTTCCTTTGGGAATACTTGCCATTTTTGGCTTGATTTTCTTTTTGCCTTTCTCGGAAACACCAAGCTGGACATAAGGCCCGAACCGGCCAGTTTTGACAAATATCGGCTCGCCGGTTTCCGGATGATTGCCGATCGGCTCGTCACCTTTAATTTCATGGCCTTCGATCGAGAGCGCGCCTTCGCAATCAGGGTAGCGCGAGCAGGAAATAAATTTGCCCAGGCGGCCGAGTTTGATCACCATGGAACTGCCGCACTTGGGACATTTGAATTCAGGCGACGCCTCGCCGAGGGTTGTTAATTTTTCGATGTTTTCTTTTGCTTTTATGTCTTTGGTGAAGGGCCCGTAAAAATTTTTCAAAGTTTTGGCATATTCTCGCTTGCCGACAGCAATATCATCAAGTTCACCTTCCATTTCGGCGGTGAAAGTGTCGCTGATGTATTTTCCGAAATTTTCTTCAATAAAGGTTGAAACGACCTCGCCGGTGTCAGTCGGCTTTAAACTGCGATTTATTTTTTCCGCATAGCCTCGGTCTTCAAGCGTTTTAATAATGGAAGCATAGGTGCTCGGCCGGCCGATTTCTCTTTTCTCAAGCTCTTTGACAAGGCCGGCCTCCGTGAAGCGCGGCGGGGGAACGGTTTGTTTCTCTTCGGCATTAAGGTTGATCAACTTGAGCGAATCGTCTTTTTTTAGCGCCGGGAGATTTATTTCTTCGCTTCGCGCGCCGGGATCGGCTTTAAGCCAGCCATCAAAGATGATTCTCGTGCCGATGACGGAAAAATCCGGAATTTCTTCCTCTTTGATATTGGCAATGATTTTTGTTTTAAGCATTTCGGCGGCCGCCATTTGGGAAGCAACCGTTCTTGTCCAAATCAGCCGGTAGAGTTTCTTTTGCGCTTCATCAGCGCCAAGTTCGCGCTTGAAAATGTCGGTTGGCCTGATCGCTTCGTGGGCTTCTTGAGCAGTCTTGCTTTTTGTTTTAAAAATGTTGGCTTTTGCGTACGTACCGCCGAAATTATCGTGGACAAATTTTAAAATCTGACGCTGGGCGACTTCGGCGAGATTTACCGAATCGGTGCGCATATAGGTGATGGCTCCTGCTTCATAAAGGCGCTGGGCAAGCATCATCGTGCGAGAAGGGGAGAAGCCAAGAATTGTGCTCGCGGCTTGCTGAAGGGTGGAGGTAATAAAAGGCGGGCGCGTTTCGCGCTTCGCTTCCGACTCTTTGGCGTCTTTGACATACCAAACGCCTTTGTTGCCGGCGGCAATAATTCGCTCGGCTTCGGCCTTTTCTTTCGGCTCTTTTTCGCAGGTCAGAGTAACCCGGTTCCCCAAGGTCGGACCTTGGGATCCCTTAAGGTCCGACCTTTTTCCGCCGGCGGTTTGGAACTCACCGCCAAGGACGTGATAAGTTTCCGGAATAAAGCTTTTAATTTCCCGCTCCCGCTCCACTAATACGCGGAGCGCCGGCGATTGGACCCGACCAGCTGATAAACCATAACGGACTTTTTTCCAGATGAGGCCGGAAAGATCATAACCGAAAAGACGATCGAGAACCCGGCGAGCTTCTTGGGCGCGTCTTAAATTGGTGTCAATTTCCCGGGGATGTTCGAGCGCCTCATGAACAGCGTCTTTCGTAATTTCATTAAAAACTATTCTTTTGGCTCTAGGATATTTAAGGTCAAGAAGTTCGGCCAAATGCCAGGCAATCGCTTCACCTTCGCGATCAGGGTCGGTCGCGAGGTAAATTTCTTTGGCTTTTTTAACTTCTTTTCTGATTTCTTCAATTATTTTTTCTTTTCCGGCGACGACTTCGTAATAAGGCGTAAAGTCGCCTTTGATATCAATGGCTTTTTTGTTTGACTTAGGAAGATCGCGAATATGTCCGACGCTGGCTTTGACAATAAAATCTTTGCCTAAATATTTATTTATGGTTTTCGCTTTCGCGGGGGATTCAACAACAAGTAGCTTCATTAAGTACCATTAGTACTACAAAGCTGTTTTTTTGGCAAATGTTACGTGTATATATGAAAATAGAGTTTTCAAATGAAAAGACCTGTTCGAATTTCGAACAGGTCTTAATTGGGGAGAAAAATCTCTTCGAGAACAAGCTCGAGAGTTTCCGGGTTCCATCTGATTTCGCAGCCGAATTTATCGCGAACGAAATCGATGCCAAAAGCACCATCTTCTTGGGATTCCGATTTAAGAATGTAATTTTTTAAATTCGGATGATGAGCAAAAAATTGAGGTAGGGCGGCAATGTTTTTGCCGTTTGTGACGATAATGATAAGATCATAGTTTTCCGCCTTTTTCAAAAGATCAGAAACCGCTTCTTTCTTTTCTTTATCATCTTCAAGCAGGCCCGGCTTCCAACGTTCATCTTCAATAATTTTCGAATTTATTTCCAAGAAGGATTTAATTACAAAAGCACTTTCTTTCATTAGGACTGTTGGCGCGGCTATTATCAGCGTTTTACCAAGAAATTGGTTTTTTATGTGGTTGGCGGCAGCCGCCATTTGAGCCAGTCCGAATTCGGACAGATGTCCTTTAGTTTCACCCTCATCGCTAAATTCCCCGTGACGAATAATAACGATTCTTTTCATTTGCTTTAATTTTAAGGTAGTTGCTTTTTCAACCGTATAATATTAAAGACTCAATGTCAATATATTGACACCTTATCTTTAATTACGTCTGATTAAGCCGACCGCTTCTTTGATGAGGCCTTTTATTTCCAGCACCGTGAGCAGAGCATTAATTTCCGTCGCGGATTTGCCAAGCCGACGAATGATCTCATCGCGGCTTAAAGGCAGAGTCAGGAGATCGATTACTTCCTTTTCCGCCGGTCGTAAATCTGGCATTTCAAAAAGTTTTTGGGTTACATTAAAACTAAGCGCTTCGAGAATCTCTTCGCTATTTGTCACCGGCGTTGCCCCTTGGCGCAACAGTCGATTCGTGCCAGCGGAATTCGACGAGAAAACGGAACCTGGCACAGCTAATACGTCGCGATTATAATCAACGGCTAGACGCGCAGTGATGAGCGTTCCCGACTTTTCTTCGGCTTCAATTATAAGCACGGCCTTTGAAACGCCGGCCATCAGGCGATTCCTGGCAGGAAAGGCCCAGTCGGCCGCCCGAAACTCCGGTTCAAATTCCGAAATCAAAGCGCCACCTCTTGCGATAATTTCTTTAGCAAGGCCGAAATTGGAACGGGGATAAAGAACGTTTGGCGCCAGACCGGAGCCGGGAAAGGATATTGTTTTTAAGCCGGAGAGGAGCGCGCTCTTGTGAGCAATCGAATCTATTCCCAAAGCAAGTCCGGAGACGATCGTGATCGGGTAGCCGCGAAGGCCGGCAATAAGTTTTTCGCAGATTTCTTTGCCATAGCTTGTGTATTTGCGCGAGCCGACAACGGCGAGCATTATGTTTTCCTTCGGGATTTCGCCGACGACAAAAAGCTCTTTGGGTGGTTCCGGGATTTCAAGAAGTGCCGGCGGGAAGTGCTCCTGTGAGATTTTTTTAATCTGCCAAGCCATCGTTTCTATTTTAGCAAGCGAGGAGCGAAATGAAAACCTATTTTAGTTTTCCGCGGCTGACAGACTGGACGAGAAAGCTAAAATATTGTAGAATTTCTCCGGATCAATCTTTAATAAATAGAAGCCATGGAAATCTTAAAAACAAACCGCTTTACTCCTGAAACAAGAGAATGGATTTTTCGCTGGAATCGTTATTATCAAGAACGATGGGGAAAAACTTTGCCGGTCAGGGAACTGGGAATGATTCCTAAAAAGCCGAGTTGGGCCAGGTCGCTTATCATTATGCATCCGGCGGCAGAGACCCCCGGCTTAAGTTTTGCAAACTATCAGAAAAATTATGTTGCCCAAAAATATCTTAATGTCAGTCTTGACGCGCTTTTCGGCGCCGATCGAAGACAAGAAAGAGCTTACGCGCTTTGGCACCGGGGTTATATCGAAGCCGACGGAAAATACCGCGGCCAATCAGCCGAAGATATTGATGATTTAGGGATAAGAACGATACGCTTAATCGAATATCTTGAATTCTCCCATTTTTTCAAATGGGAAACTGGCTTAGACCGAGAAAAAGGTTTAAGTCTCGATATCCGCGGCGAGACGCTTTTTCCGGAAACGACCACCCCCGCGAGCAACATAAGAGCAAAAGCGTTTTGGAATCCTCATTCCCAACATTATGGACTATATGTCGGTCTAGAAAAATCGCATTCGAGGAGTATTTCAAGATCGGTTCGCGAAGTTGCGATCTGATCACCCGCATCTAAGATGCGGGTTTTTTCTTTCTAGTATTTTTTCTTGCCGTCTTTTAAGAAACTAAGCATTTTCTCAAGCGGCCAAGCGTTTATGATGTCGTCTTTGGTGGCAAAGCCGCGGCGCGCCTGGCTCAAGCCGTATTCAAGATAGGGGAGATGGACATAGGAATGCGCATCGGAGCTCACCGACATTTTTACCCCGGCTTCGACGCATTTCCTGATATATTCATCTTTAAGATCGAGCCGGTCGGGGTAAGCGTCAATCTCCATCACTGTTCCCGTCTTCTTGGCTTCTTTGATTAACTCATCCATGTTTACCGGATAGGCATCGCGGCGGTTGATAATCCGGCCCGTGGGGTGAAAAATTATGTCAACATTGGGATTTTGCATCGCTTTTTTGATCCGCTCCGTCTGCTCGCGCTCGGTGAGATTAAAATAGGAATGAACGGATGCGCCGACGATGTCGAGTTTCGAAAGGGCCTCGTCAGAAAGATCCATTGAGCCGTCTTTTAAAATATCGCATTCGGTTCCTTTTAAAATTTTAAATCTGATTCCTTCCCGTTCTAATCTTGCGTTTACCGCGTCAATCTCCTCGCCTTGCTTTTTAAGACGCTTTTCATCAAGGCCCCGCGCCATCGCGAGACGCTTGGTGTGATCGGTGATTAAAATATATTCGAGCCCAATTTTAATCGCGGCCCGGGCCATCTCTTCAATAGAGTTGCCGCCATCAGACCAGTTGGTTTGGATTTGCAGATCGCCTAAAAGATCATTGTAACCGATGATTTTTGGCAGCTTTTTTTTCTCGGCTAATTCTATTTCACCGGTATTTTCCCGCATTTCAGGTTCAATATAAACAAGACCGAGGGCCTGATACAAATCTTCTTCTGTTTTGCCGGCAATTCGCTTTTCGCCTTTAAACAAACCGTACTCATTTAATTTGTAACCCAGTTTAATAGCGCGCTCGCGAAGAGCGATGTTGTGATCTTTAGAACCGGTGAAGTAATTCGCCGCGGCGCCAAAAGATTCTTCCGGCACGACCCGAACATCAACATCAAGACCGTTTTTTAATTTAACTGCAGATTTTGTAACGCCTTTAGCCGTGACCCGAACAACCCCCGACATTTTTACGAAATAGTCCATAATTGGCTTTGGATTTTTGGAAGTGATGAGAATATCAACATCGCCGATTGTTTCTTTGCGCCGTCTTGTTGAGCCAGCGACAATGAGTTTTTCCACTTCTTTCAGTTTTTTAAGCTGATTTTCTATTTGGCGAACGTCGGCTAAAATATCGCCTAAAACAAACCGGCCGCCGCCTTTTTTGACAAAAGCGATTCCTTTTTTGAGATTTTCTTCGCTCTTTTGTCCGAAACCTTTAAGCTTGGCAATCTTGCCGAGCTTTATCACTAGCTCGAGGCCTTTGAGATTTTTGACGCCGAGTTTTTTGTAGAGTTTGAAAATCGTTTTTGGGCCAAGGCCTTCAACGCCGCGAAAAGATTCAAGATCGACCGGAATTGTCTTTTTGAGCCCGGCGTGGTATTTAAGCTTGCCGGTTTTGATAAGCTCTTCGATTTTCTCGGCGATGGAAACGCCGATCCCGGGCATATCCTCAAGCGCTTTAAGGCCGCCTTTGTTGTAAATGCCGGCTATTTCTTCTTCGAGTCCTTCAATAATCTCGGCGGCTTTCTCATAAGCCCGCGGCTTGAAGGGGATTGATTTCATTTCGAGAAATTCGCCTATTTCGCGGATAAATTTGGCTGCTTCTTGGTTGCTAATCATTGCTCTTTATTTTATCATAGTAGAATAATGCTCGATATCAAATTCATTCGGGAAAATCCCGACTTAATCAAGGAAGCGGCTCGCAAAAAGCATGTCGATTTTGACGTCAATGAATTGCTGTCTCTCGATGCCCGCCATCGCGAAATTCTCAATTTGGTGGAAAAGCTTCGATCCGAACAGAATAAATTAAGCGAAGCGATTCCGACCAAAGCGCCGGCGGAAAAAGAAAAACTTGTTTTGGAGCTTCGCCAGTTAAAGGAGCACATTAAAGAAAAGGAGGAAGGGCTTCGCCACGCGGCGGCGCATTTTGATGAATCAATGCTCCGGGTGCCCAATATCCCCGATGTCGCGGTGCCGGAAGGGCTCTCCGATGCCGATAATCAGGAAATCAGAAAATGGGGCGATTTGCCGACTTTTCCTTTTACGCCCAAAGACCATATTACTTTGCTTGAAAGCAAGGATCTTGTCGATTTTTCCCGCGGCTCAAAGATTTCGGGCTTCCGAGGCTACTTTTTGAAAAATGCCGGCGCGCTTCTTTGTTTTGCTCTTTGGCAATTTACTCTCGAATCGCTTGTGAAAAAAGGCTTCACGCCGATTATCGCACCTTCTAAGGTCCGCCGTGATCCGCTCAAAGGTTGCGGCTTCATTCCTCAACATGAAGAAGAAGTTTACAAGCTTGGCGAAGATGAATATTTGTCAGGCACAGCCGAAGTGCCGGTCACCAGCTATTTTATGGACGAGGTATTGAACGAAAAAGACCTGCCGAAAAAATTCATTGCTTTCAGCCCTTGTTTTCGCCGCGAGGCCGGCAGCTACGGCAAAGATGTGAAAGGCTTGATCCGGGTCCATGAATTCTTCAAACTGGAGCAGGTCATTCTTTGTGAAGGAAATCACGAGACGAGTGTCCGCTTCCATGAGGAATTAACCAAAAATTCCGAAGAAATTGTCCAAGCGCTTGGGTTGCCATACCGCGTTGTTGTCAATTGCGGCGGCGATCTTGGCTTGGGGCAAGTTAAAAAATATGACATTGAAGTCTGGATGCCAAGCCAGGAAAAATACCGCGAGACTCATTCTGCTTCCTATTTTCATGATTTCCAGACAAGGCGGCTGAATATCCGCTATCGCGGCCACGATAACGAGCTTCGCTTCGTTCATTCGCTCAATAACACCGCCGTGGCGACGCCGCGGCTCATCGCTTGCCTTGTCGAGAATTACCAAGAAGCCGACGGCTCCATCCGCGTGCCGGAAGTGCTCCAAAAATATGTCGGCCTTTCAGTAATAAAATGAGCAAATTGTTTTTGGCTAATTAGCTATGTATCTATCCGAACGCGCGGCAAAAAAAGCAAGACAAAGTTTTTTCAATAAAATAGTTGTTATTTTTTGCGCCGTCCTGCTTCTCGCGACCATTCTCGCTTTGTTTAGCCGAAGCTCTTTTGCTTTTGCCAAGATGACTGTTTCTGGCAACACCGTCACCGAAAAGACAATTCTTGAAAAATCAATAAATACGGTCACTGACCATGACCTTCTTTTCTTTTTCAAAAGAAACAATATCCTTTTTTTTCCGGCAAACAGGGTTAAAAGGGAAATGATGGCCGCTTTCCCGAGAATTAAGGAGATTAAAATAAAGCGCAAAGATTTCAAAGAAATCGAGATTGCTGTTTTCGAGCGCCGCGGCGATTATCTTTGGTGTCAAAGTCAAGAAAAATGCTTCCTTATCGACGATACCGGTTTTATTTACGCGCCAGCGCCGTATCTTATTGGCAACGCCTTTTTGCGTTTCTACGGCGGCGGCGAGCTTGCGGTCGGTGAGGCCTTTCTTCCGGAAGCGGAATTTAATCGGCTTCTTCTGCTTAAAGAAAAACTTGATACGACCCCGCTTGCGCCAAGAAACATTGAATTAAGGGAGAACGAATATGATTTGATCTTGGTTGACGGGGGAAAAATTATCATCAGCAGGAAAAACGATTTCGAGGCGGCTTTTAACAGCCTTATTTCAGCCATGGCGGCAGCGCCGCTTGATAAAAAACTGAAAGAAGAGATGGATAAGCTCGAATATCTTGATCTGCGTTTCAAAGACCGCGTCGTTTATAAATTTAAATAGTCATGTTTTTCTTTATATAAATAAAAATGGTAAATTTTTGGAAAAAGTTAAAAAAGCCGATTTTGATTTTGGCGCCGATGGCCAATGTCACCGATGCCGCTTTCCGCGGCATTATCGCAAAGTACGGCAAGCCGGATGTCTTTTGGACGGAATTTGTCTCGGCTAACGGTCTTGTCTCGGAGGGCAAGAATAAACTTTTGGCTGATCTTAAATTTTCAAAAAAAGAACGGCCGATCGTTGCTCAGCTTTTTACCGGCGATCCGGAAAATCTTGCGAAAGCCGCGAAGCTCGTGACGAAACTCGGTTTTGACGGTCTTGATTTTAATATCGGCTGTCCTGATCGCAGCATTGAAAAATCCGGCGCCGGCGCGGTGCTTATCAAAAACTCCAAACTCGCGAAAGAACTCATCCGGGTTATGAAAGCCAATACCCGTTTGCCGGTTTCAGTGAAAACCAGAATCGGCTATGCCGCGATAGATCTGGATTGGATTAAAGATTTATTGGAAGAAAATTTAGACGCGCTGGCGATTCATCTTCGAACAAGAAAAGAAATGTCGGGCGTCCCGGCTCATTGGGAGCTTATTCCAAAAATTATTGAGCTGCGAGATAAAATAAGTCCCGGGACTCTAATTATTGGCAACGGCGATGTCGCGACGCCAAAAGAAGCAATCGAGAAATGCAAAAAATACAAGTGTGACGGCGTTATGATCGGGCGGGGAATTTTCGGCAATCCTTGGCTTTTTTCCAAAAAGAAAAAGGAGGTCGCGCTCGCAGAGAAATTGAAAGCTCTTATTGAACACATCAGGCTTTTTGACAAATACTTTCGCGGCGTTAAAAATTTCGCGGTTATGAAAAAGCACTTTAAGGCTTATGTTTCGGGCTTTGATAACGCCAAGGATTTGCGGATAAAACTTATGGGAGTAAACACGGCCAAAGAGGCGGGGAAAATCATCCGTGATTTTCTTGTAGAAGTTTAACTTATACAAACTTCTAAAGAATAGTGTAAAATAAAATATACAATAAAAGAAATTGAGTAAATATATTTAATATGGAATCAAAAGTCCTTTATCGCAAATACCGGCCGCAAACTTTTACGGAAGTCTACGGCCAGGAACATATCACTGGTGTTCTGGAAAAAACACTTGCTAAAGGCAATATTGCCCACAGTTATCTTTTTTACGGCTCTCGCGGCACGGGTAAAACCTCCGTTGCCCGCATTTTTGCCGCCGCTCTCGGCATAGCGCCAAGCGATATTTATGAAATCGACGCAGCCTCCAATCGCGGCATTGACGATATCCGAGAACTGCGCGAAGGAGTCCTCACTCATCCCTTTGAATCCAAATATAAAATTTATATTATCGACGAAGTTCACATGCTCACCAAAGAAGCGTTTAATGCTCTTCTTAAAACTTTAGAAGAGCCGCCAAATCACGTCATCTTTATTTTAGCGACGACGGAGTTTGAAAAAGTGCCGGAGACAATAATTTCGCGCTGTCAGACTTTTACTTTCCGGAAACCCGGTGAAGAAATCCTGAAAAAATACGTTTTAGAGATTGCCAAGAAAGAGCATTTAAAAATCGATGACGGCACCGCCGACCTGATTGCTCTTTTAGGAGAAGGATCTTTTAGAGATACCTGCGGGATCTTGCAGAAACTTTTGAGTTTCAATAATGACCAAAAAATCAGCAAAGAAGAAGTTGGAGCTGTCACCGGAGCGCCAAAAACAATTTTGATCAACGATTTTATCGAAGCGCTGGTTAATAAAGATTTCGAGAAGGGGATTGGCGTGATTACGAAAGTTGCGGAGCAAAATATCGATGTTAAAGTTTTTGTTAAACTCCTGTTGCACAAATTGCGGGTGGCTCTCATTCTCCGCTATGCGCCGGAGACGGCAAATAAGGTAAAATCTCATGTCTCGGCTGAAGATTTTGAATTCTTAAAAAAGCTTATGAGTGGAAAAACAGCGGCGATTAATTCAAAAACTCTTGAAGTGATGCTTGAGTGTTTCGGAAATTTAAATGTCGCCTTTATCCCAACGTTGCCTTTGGAGCTTGCTTTGACTAAGATAGTGAAAGGCGAATAAATTGCCGGCTCGTCTAATGGTAGGACACATCCCTTTGGAGGATGGTATCGGGGTTCGAGTCCCTGGCCGGCAGTAAAAATGGTACAATTTTATCATGAACAAAGCACTCGTTATTATTTTCGCAATTCTAGTGGTCACCGGTGTCGGTGTGCTTTTCTTTAACCAGCCGCAAATCGCGCCGCCGCTAAGCGAACCAACAGAGCATCCTCTTATCCGCGTCGAAACGCCGCGATTGGGAGACACGATCAAAAGTCCGCTTACTATACGTGGCGAAGCGAGCGGCGGCTGGTTTTTTGAAGCCTCATTTCCGATTCGTCTTCTTGATGCTAGTGGAAACGAAATTCCTTTAAGTCCACCATATATAATGACGGCCGCTGATTGGATGACAACGGAGTTTGTGCCTTTTGAAAGCACCCACACTTTTCCGGCTCCGACAACGGAAACCGGCACACTTATTCTTATCAAAGACAATCCTTCGGGGCTTCCGGAATTTAACGATCAAATAGAAATTCCAGTTCAGTTTGAAAAAACAGAAACGCCAACAGGAGAAGAGCCATTAGTCGGAGGAAAACCATGTTTCCGAACCGGCTGTAGCGGGCAGGTCTGCTCTCTTAAAGAGGTGATCACGACTTGTGAATTCCTGCCGCAATACGCTTGCTACTGGACAGCCGCTTGCGAGCGGCAAGCGGACGGGGAGTGCGGCTTTACACAAACACCGGAACTTATCTCTTGTTTACTTCAAAATCAGTAAATCACTAAAATAAAAATGAAAAAAGACACGTCTTGGCAATCTCAGGCCGATTGGTACGACACCTTGCTTAAAGATCCGGAAGGCACGTATCAAAACGAAGTAATATTGCCAAATCTTTTACGTCTCGCAAAAATCAAAAAAGGGGAGACAATTTTGGATTTAGCCTCCGGCCAAGGATTTTTCTCACGAGCGTTTAACACTGCCGGCGCTAAGGTGATAGGCGTTGATTTGTCGGAAAAGTTGGCGGACCTTGCCCGCAAAAATTCTCCCAAAAGTATTGAGTATCATGTGGCGTCTGCCGATAGACTCGATTTTATCAAAGATCATTCAATTGATCTTGTTGTAATAGTTTTGGCCATCCAAAATATTGAAAACATTAGTGCTGTGTTCAAAGAATGCCGTCGGGCGTTGAAGGCATCCGGAAAATTAATGATGGTTTTGAATCATCCGGCTTTTCGAATACCAAAGCAAAGCGATTGGCTCTGGGACAATAAAAAGAAAATCCAGGCAAGAAGAGTGGATCAATATCTGACCGAAGCAAAAATAAAAATCAAAACGCATCCGGGGCAAAAAGAAAGCGAGTACACCATTTCTTTTCATCGTCCGCTCCAGCTTTATTTCAAAGCTCTCAATAATCAGGGCTTTGCCGTCGCCAGACTTGAAGAATGGATCTCGCATAAAGAATCGGGGAAAGGTCCGAAGAAAGAAGCCGAGGATCGCGCCCGTAAAGAATTCCCAATGTTTTTGTTCCTCGAAGCAGTTAAGGTGAGTTAAAAAAGTGCTTCTAGTTTTTACCGCCGATTAAATCGGCGGCTCGGACCGCCGCGGCCGTGGCCTAAGTGACGGCGCGGCCCCCGGGAAGGTCCTCGAAAATCTCTTGAGACAAAAACCGGTTGGCGCGCGGGCGGTAGCTCTGGAAGTTTGGAAAGAGGAAGCGTGGCTCTGATCAACCGTTCAATACTTGAAACGTCTCTTTTTTGATCCGGCGTGGCGAAGGAAATAGCGTGACCAACGCCGCCAGCCCGGCCAGTCCGGCCGATGCGATGGACATAATCTTCCGGACTTTGCGGCAGATCATAGTTGATCACCAGCTCGATGCCTTTGACATCAATGCCGCGGGCGGCGATATCGGTGGCGACTAAGATTCTATATTTACCGTTTCGAAAACCTTCAAGCGCTTCCCGGCGCTGATTAAGAGAACGGTTGGAATGAATTTCCGCCGCAATCTGGCCAGCGGCCTTAATACTCGCGGCAATTTTCTTGACATTGAATTTGGTTCGGGAAAAAACAAGCACAGAACCGCGATATTCGGACAAAATTTTCTCAAGAAGCCGAGACTTGTTCTGCTTTTCTACGAAGAAAAGTTCATGCGTTACTTTTTCCGCCGCTGTTCCAGGCGGCGCAATTTCAACGCGGACAGGGAGCTTCATTTGAGATCTGGCGATCGAAACTATATCTTCCGGCATTGTTGCCGAAAAAAGCATCGTTTGTCTCTCACGCGGAATGACATTTAATATTCTTTTCAATTGCGGCGCGAAACCCATATCAAGCATCCGATCAGCTTCATCAAGAACAAGGATTTTAGTATCCGATAGGGAAACAGTCTTTTGTTCCAAGTGGTCAATGATTCTGCCCGGCGTGCCGATTAAAATTTGCGGTTTCTTCTGGAGGGCAAAGATTTGCCGGCGGATCGGTTCACCGCCGATAAGAACGGCGAAGCGGAGGCCGAGCGGCCCGCCCACTTTTTGAAAGGCTTCGTAGACCTGAAAAGCAAGCTCCCGGGTTGGGAGGACAACTAGACCGCGTTTCCCGGCAAGCGCCGCTTGGATCATCGGAATGCCGAAAGCTAAGGTTTTACCGGTGCCGGTCTGGGCAATGCCGATCAAATCTTTACCTTCGATTGAAGCGGGGATTGATCTATCTTGAATCGGGGTTGGTGTTTTAAAATTAAGCTTTGCTAAAACCGCCAAGATGTTTGGCGCGATGCCGAGATTGTAGAAACCTGTTTGTTGGTTCATATCGCTAACCATAACACATAAGGAGATTTTGATAAATCTAATTATTGCGGTATATTATTGGCATATGAATACAAAAAATATTAAAAGTCTTGTGGTGATACTTATTATTATCGGTCTTGGTTTGGGCGTTTATCTTTTCACCAAATCAAGCCAAAGTGAAGAATTTGTTGTTAATCAAGAAGAAGAGCAAGTTATGGAAACACTAAAAATTGAAGATATCGAAATCGGCGCCGGCTTGGAAGCCAAAAATGGCGACGCGGTCTCTGTTCATTACACTGGCACCTTAGAAGACGGCACAAAATTTGACAGCTCGCTTGATCGCGGCGAACCTTTTGTTTTTGATCTCGGAATCGGCCAAGTGATTAAAGGATGGGATGAAGGAGTCTTGGGAATGAAGATCGGCGGGAAAAGAAAACTGACTATCCCGCCAGGTCTTGCGTACGACGAGCGGGGCGTGCCGGGCGCAATCCCGCCAAACGCCACCCTTATCTTTGAAATCGAGCTTCTCGATATTCTAAACGTTAAGTAAAACTAGTGGTGTAATCTTTTTAATTATTAATAATTAATTGTAATTCCAATGATAGTACAAAATTAGCCAAATTTATTAGCTAATAAAAGGGATACAAATCCCGCGTATTATCATGTCTACAATTAATAAACCTATTCTTTCCTGCCGTCACGTCGGGAAATCCTACGATAATTTCGTCGCTCTCAAGGATGTTTCTCTAAGTATCCAGGAAAGCGAAAAAATCGGCCTTGTCGGCGCAAACGGATCAGGCAAGTCGACGCTCCTCAAAATTATTGCCAGTATAACCGAAAGAGACGAGGGGGGCATCACAACTAAAAAAGATATTGCAATCGGGTATATACCTCAAACATTTACCGCTCACAAAAATGCCAGCGTAAACGATTTTCTGTCTGAAGCAATAAATAAAAGCAGGGGGGTCTTGCCGGGTATTTTGCCGTTGTTATCTCGGATCGGATTTAAGGAAACAATACTTGAAAGAAAGATGAGGGATTTAAGCGGTGGGGAAAAAACAAAAATAGCCATGCTCCGCATCATTATTTCTCCTTATGATCTTTTTCTTCTCGATGAGCCGACGAACAATCTTGATATGAACGCACTTATGATTCTTGAAGATTTTATTCAAAAAAGCGCGAAGGCGTTTATTATTGTTTCTCATGACCGGGCTCTTCTTGATAAAACTGTTAATAAAATCATAGAGATTGATGCAATTTCCAAAAAATCGATCGTGTATGACGGAAATTTTACCGATTATTTAAACCAAAAAAAGAAGCGAATTGAAAAAGAATGGGCCACCTATACCGACAGCACGGAAAAAATTACCGAAACGCAGAAGTCTATCAACAAAAAGGAAAGCTGGGTAAGGAAACTTGAAGCGGAGAGAAACAGCTTGCGGACTATGAATAAAAAAGAAAAAGAAAAGCCGGTTGCGGCGGCGCTTCGAGACAAGGAAGCAAAAATGGGAAGGCGGGCGAGGATTATAAAAGAGAGGCTGCAAAAATTTAAAGAAGAAAAGGCCCCCGAAAAACCTGTTCACTTATTGCCGCTCCATGTCCGTTTTGAGGTTGATGAGCGAAGCGGGGATAAGGTATTTAATCTTGAGGGCGTGAAGAAAAATTTGCCGGAGAAAAACATCGGCCCAATAGATATGAGGATTTCCTACGGCGAAGCCCAACTGTATTATTTTAGACGAACCGACAAACCACCTTGATTTGGAGGTTTTGGAGGAACTCGAAGAAGGGCTTAGTGAATTTCCCGGTATGCTTATTGTTGTTAGTCATGACCGTTATTTCATCAAAAAAATGCATTTTACGAAAATTCATCAACTTGATGGAATATTGTATAATTTTAAGTAATTAAGAAAAATGTTATTTATATCCAAAATACCGGTCGCCGAAGTCGCCAAGACCGGGCGTAATGTAATACTTGCTGTCTAATTTCGGATCAATGGCCAAAAAAGTCAGGTTTTCTTTTGGAATTAATCTGGCTACTTTTTCAATGCCTGGGTCTTCAGCCGCGATAAAGCCGGTGAAATAAACGTTTTTTGGGTTTACTCCTTTTTTAATAAGTATTTTAAGAACATTAATAAAACTGCCGGCAGTGCCAAGCATGGGGTCGGGAATGACAACAATTGAGCTTTTGCTTAATTTCGGCAGGTTTTCGTAATATTTTTTGGCGACGGCGGTTAATTCATTCCTTTTTAAACCAATAAAGCCGACAGGGGCCTTCGGGAAGTATTTAAGGAAGGCCGACAACATGGCAAGGGCCGACCGCAAAATCATTATGAGCGCTACTTTGCTTCTTTTTGACGCCGGAATCTTCGCAAAAGTCTTTCTGGCCAAACTAAACGACAAAATTTCGGCGTTTTTTCGGAAATTTTCCGTCGAGAGGCCGCGATTTCGCATTTGGCTGAAGAGTTTTTCGTTTTTCATCACCTAATTTTAGCATTTTTTTCTTTTTTAATCACGAAATTAGCAAAAATTTGAAAAATCGCCCGAAATCAAAAAATATTTTCTCAATTTGCCGTTCATTTTGCAAATTTTTAAAAAATTGCCTCTTGCCGATAAAAAATTTCATTGTGAAATTACTTATCCACAATAATTTTGTATTGAATAGAGTTTTTCGGCAAAGTATAATATCTATAAAGTTATAAATAAAAAAAATAGCATGGTTACCTCACAAATTAAACAAGTAAAAAAAAGAGACGGTCGAATTGTAAGTTTTGAACAAAGCCGGATCTCCAGTGCCGTCGCCAAAGCGATGACGGCTGTCGGTGAAGGGAATGTAATTCGCGATTCGGTCAAAATTTCCGACAAAGTCGTCACTGAACTCAACAAAAAATTTGACGGCAAGATTATTCCAACCGTTGAAGAAATCCAAGACATCGTTGAAGAATCTTTAATTTTGGGCGACTTGCCCAAAACTGCCAAAGCTTACATTCTTTACCGCCAAGAACGATCGACTATCCGGGAAAAGGTCCGCCAAGTTCCGGAAAAAGTCAGGCAACTCGTCGCGGACAGCAAAAAATATTTCCGAAACAAACTCGGCGAATTCATTTATTTCCGCACTTATTCCCGTTGGATGGATGAAGAAGGCCGCCGGGAGACCTGGATCGAGACGGTTGATCGCTATATGTCCTTTATGAAAGAAAATTTGCGTGACCGGCTCACTGAAAACGAATACACGGAAATCCGTGAAGGAATTTTGCGCCAAGAAGTCATGCCCAGCATGAGACTTCTGTGGTCCGCCGGCAACGCGGCGCGGAAAAATCATGTCACTGCCTACAATTGCTCTTTCATCGCTCCGAATCGTTTCGAAGATTTTGCCGAAATTATGTTTCTTTCCATGTGCGGCACCGGTGTCGGCTTTTCCGTTGAAAACCAACACATTCAACAATTACCGATCGTAAAAATTCAAACCGGAAAAATTTTAGCAACTCATCTGATTGGGGATTCAAAAGAAGGTTGGGCGGATTCTTTAACGATTGGATTAAAAACTTGGTTTTCCGGAAAAGATATAAAATTTGATTACTCGGCGCTTCGGTCAGCCGGTTCCCGACTCAAAACAATGGGCGGGAGATCAAGTGGCTCGGAGCCGCTTCGCGCTCTTCTTGATTTCACTCGCGCGAAAATTCTCGCGCGCCAAGGCAAACGTCTTTCGACTCTTGATGTTCATGATATCTGTTGTAAAGTCGGAGAAGTTGTTGTGATGGGCGGCGTCAGGCGAACCGCTTTAATTTCTCTTTCTGATTTTGATGATGAAGAAATGCGTCATGCTAAAGATGGAATGTTTTATATCAATAACCCACAGCGGAGCATGGCAAACAATTCCGCCGTTTATACCGAAAAACCGAGCGCCACGAATTTTCTCGATGAATGGCTTTCGCTTGCCAAGAGCGGCACCGGCGAGCGGGGAATATTTAACAGAGGCGGACTGGAGTACCAAATGCCACAGCGGCGTTGGAAAAAATCAAAAGCGCAAATTCAAAAGACCGGCACTAACCCCTGCGGAGAAATAGTTCTCCGAAATAAAGAATTTTGCAATCTGACAGAGGTGGTGGCGCGTAGCGAAGATACCCCGGAAACCCTTCTCCGAAAGGCCAAATTAGCCACTATTTTGGGCACTTACCAGTCAATGCTCACCGATTTCCCCTATATTTCCAAGGATTGGCAAACAAACTGCAATGAAGAGCGTTTGCTTGGTGTTTCAATCACCGGTTTTTGGGATTGCGCAGTCCTCCAAAACGGAGAAATGCTCCGGAAGATGCGCGAAATGACGATTGAAACGAACAAGCACTACGCCAAGCGCTTCGGCATTCCGGTTTCCATGTCGATTACCTGCAACAAGCCAAGCGGCACCGTTTCGCAGCTTGTTGATTCATCCTCCGGTATTCATCCGCGCCACGCGCCTTACTATATTCGCCGCGTGAGAATTGCCGCTACTGATCCGCTTTTCCACATGCTCCGGGAACAAAAATTCCCGAACCAGCCGGAAGTGGGGCAGATGGAAGACAACGCGACAACCTTTGTTATCGATTTTCCGGTCAAAGCTCCGCCAAGCAAAATTTTCCGGAACGATTTGTCGGCGATCGAGCAACTTGAGTACTGGAAGATGGTTAAAGAAAATTACACCGAACATAATCCGTCCGTCACCGTTTCCGTCGGTGATAACGAATGGGTGGAGACGGCTAACTGGCTTTACAACAATTGGGAAATGATCGGCGGTCTTTCCTTTCTGCCGAGAAGCGAACATGTTTACAAACTTGCGCCTTACGAAGAAGTGGATAATGAAAAGTACAACGAAGTCTTGATGAAAACTCCTGATATTGATTTCTCCCGAATTGTCGCTTACGAAAAAGAAGACGAAACTCAAGGAGCGAAAGAGCTGGCTTGCGTCGGCGGCACTTGCGAGATTGATATTCAAACCGGCACCCTTGCTCCCGGCGCCTAGTATTTACTTAATTGCGAAATAAACATTCCGAGCAGAGACTTGCGAGGCCGACTGGGCCGAGCACGAGGAATTTTCCAGCAGGAAAATATCCGTGCTCTGCGAGGAATGTTTATTTCGCAATTCTTAAGATGATTCTACTTTTCACAGGCAACGGTAAAGGCAAAACCACCGCCGCGATGGGCCAAGGCCTCCGTGTTTTTGGCAACGGCGGAAAAGTCATCTGTTTTCAATTTATCAAGAGTCGAAAGTGGCCGACGGGTGAAGAAAAAGCAATCGCCAAATTGGGGGGCCGCTTCCGGCTTATTAAAGGCGGCCAGGGATTTGTCGGCATTATGGGTGATAAATTACCAATAGCGATTCACAAAAAAGCCGCCGTAGAAACGCTAAGAAGGGCAAAAAAAGCTTTAGTTTCAAAAAAATACGACCTTGTAATCCTTGATGAAGTCAATGTTGCGCTCTCCCTTAAATTAGTTAAACTTAAGGATGTCCTTGTGCTCATCAAAAAAACTCCTTCCGCAACAGATCTTGTTTTAACCGGCCGTAGCGATTTGGGCACTTCGAGCGCGCTTCGGTCTTACGCCGATATCATGACTGAATTCCGGGAAGTAAAGCATCCCTATAAAAAAGGGGTTCAAGGGAAACGGGGCAGGGAATACTAATCTCTATGAAATTACTATGAAATTACTTGGCCTTTTTGATATTTTAGCGAGTTTTCTCTTTTTCTTATCGGCTTTCGCGGTAGAGCTGCCGATTTGGCTTTTGATTGTCTTCGGCGTTTATCTTATTATCAAAGGCTTGCTTTTTGTTTTTCTCTCAACCGATGTCGGCAGTTTCATTGATATTGCCGGCGGTTCGGTTCTTGTCGGCAGTCATTATGCGGAACTTTCCATTACTCTTTTTGTTGTTTTTGGTCTCGTTTTTTTAATTAAAGGAGGGTTTAGTTTCGCTTAAAATTTAAGCTGTGTGTTTAAAAAAATTATCAAAGAAACACCAAGTCTAGAAGGATTGAAACCAGTCGCTTTAATGGAAGCGGTGTCTGTTCTCCGGGAAAAACGTCTTCATTGGCGCGTCAGGTTTTTGTTCGGGATTATGTTTCTTCTATCTTTCAGCTTTGCCGCGTTTATTCTTTACGATATTTTAGTTTTTGGCCTTATTTGGTGGCTGCCGCTGCCGATTATTATCGTAAGCGCCATTATTGGTTATCTAACCGCGCGAATTTATAAATTTGGTTTGCAAAAATTCAACAAAGTAGTGACCATTGCCCGGATGGATCGCACGGCGGTTGTAATTTTTATTCTCTACATTATTCTTCGGATAATCACCACGCCGCTTCTCGAAGATTATTACCAAAATATCCATGTCGTGAGAGGGGTGTTTGCGGCAACAATGCTTGGCGTTATCGGTGGCCGCTTTTTAGGGGTTATCCAAATGATCAATAAGCTCGCCAAAGATAAATAATTATGAGTTTAGTCGCCGCCATTATCACCAGCATTATTCTCGCCCCAATGGTATTTTTGGTTTTCATTCCGGCCCTGCCAGTTATCCCTTTTATGTTCATACTGGCTTTGCTTTACGGCTTCATCGACAAATTCACGCGGCTTGGCCTCAATGAATTCCTGATTCTCGGCGCCTTTGTGGTTGTTTCCATTATCGTCGATTATTCAGCAGGGATTCTTGGCGCCAAATACGGCGGGGCAGGCCGCGACTCGCTTATCTTCGGTTTCCTTGGCGCTGTTGTCGGCACGTTTCTTATTCCGCCCTTCGGCGGACTCATTGGTCTTTTTGCCGGCGTCCTGCTGGCGGAGCTTGTTTCATTTCGGGATCATAAAAAAGCCTTTAAGGCGGCAAGTTATTCCGTTATCGGATCACTCACTGGTATTCTTATCAACTTTATTCTGGCTATTACTTTTTACATCCTCTTTCTTGTTTTCGTATTTTAACTAAAATATTTTTGTGTATTTGCTCGTACGCCTCGTTTGTTGATATAATAGGTGTATGTTTTTGCGCATTACAGGCGTTTTTTTGTTAATCCTAGCAACGCTTTTCTTGCCTTGGTGGTTTTGGCTTCCTTTGGCGGCCGGCCTTGTTTTCTTTTTTGCTTCTTTTTGGGAAATTGTCCCGATCTTCTTTTTTTCCGATCTCTTATTTGGCGCACCCGAAAACCGCTTCTGGGGGGGTGTTTTTGTGACGACTCTTCTTGGTATCATCATCTATTTTTCTGTTAATTTATTAAAGAAATATTTGCGGCCATGAAAAAGAAATTTAAAGAAATTGAACCTGATGAAATCTTTTCCGACGCGGAGAATCTTCCAAATTTCAATGTTCATCAACTTGAAGGGAGGCTTAGCAAACCTATTACCAAGCGAGTGATTTTTGCGGTTGGCTTAGCCTTTCTTTTTGTAGGTCTTGTTTTTATGTCCCGTATCGGCTTTATTCAAATTGCCGAAGGAAAAACATATTTTAATTTAAGCGAGCGCAATCGTCTTCAAAAAATTCCGATTATCGCGCCGCGGGGCATCATTTATGACCGAAATGGCGTAGAGCTTGCCTGGAATCGCGAAGGAACGGAAAGCATCGAGCGGGCTTACAAGGCGCCCGGCTTTGCCCATGTTCTTGGCTTTGTCAATTATCCGACCAAAGACAAAGCCGGTTTTTATTGGCGGGAAAATTTTGTCGGCAAAGAAGGGATTGAAAAAGAGTATGACGCCGTTTTGGCCGGCGAAAACGGCCTGAAAATTATCGAAACCGATGTTTTTGGCGATGTTCATTCGGAAAACGTTGTGACGGCAACCCGGCCCGGAGAGAATATCACTCTCGCCATCGATTCGCGGCTTCAGGAAAAACTTTTTGATATTTTAAAAAATACCGCCCGTTCGCATTTTACCGGCGGGGTAGGGATCCTTATTGACCTCAAAGACGGCGGCCTCCTGACGCTTGTCAACTTCCCGGAATTTGATTCAGAAATTGTTTCTTTGGGAAAAGATCGCGAAGCGATCGCAAGCTTTTCAAGCGATAAGCGAAAAGTTTTTTTAAACCGGGCCGTTTCCGGTCTTTACACTCCCGGCTCGACGGTCAAACCTTTTTTGGCAACGGCGGCGCTTAAAGAAAATATTATCACGCCCGACACCAGAATTCTTTCGACCGGTTCCATTGCTTTGGCTAATCCTTATAACCCGAATCAATTTTCTGTTTTTAATGATTGGAAAGCTCATGGTTTTGTTGATATTCGCGACGCGCTCGCGGTGTCATCAAATGTCTATTTTTATGAGATTGGCGGCGGTTTTGAAAGCCAGCCGGGCCTTGGCATAAGCCGGATCGAAAAATATCTCCGGCTGTTTGGCTTGGGAGAGAAGACAAGTATCGATCTTGAAGATGAAGCGATCGGCACGATTCCAAATCCGACTTGGAAGAAAGAGCGATTCCCGGGCGATATTTGGCGGATCGGCGATACTTATAATACGGCAATCGGCCAGTATGGTTTCCAGGTTACGCCTCTCCAATTAGCGCGAGCAACCGGCGCGATCGCGACCGACGGGCGGCTGTTAACGCCTCATTTGCGCCACGATGCTTCAGTCGAAGAATCAGTTCTTGCTATTTCGCCTGAAATTTTTCAGGTGGTTCGCGAGGGGATGCAGCAAGCGGTGACAACGGGAACGGCGACAAGTCTTAATTTCGGCAATCTGAAAGTAGCGGCTAAAACAGGCACCGCTCAAATCGGTTTGGCGAAAGACCACTTGAATTCTTGGGTCATTGGCTTTGCGCCGTTTACCGAGCCCCGCTTTGCTTTCACTGTTCTTCTTGAAGACGGGCCTAAAGATATCGGTATCTCGGCACAAATGGTCATGAGTCAATTATTGGTTTTTATGATCGAAAACACGCCGGAGTATTTCAATTAGGCATTTTATGAATGATAGTTTCAATAATAATCTAAACACTCATCCCTCTACTTTAAAAAAGGATATCTTTTTGCTTGTTTTGAGTATTGCCATTGCTATTTTAATTGTCCGATTGGGGGTAATTGATTATCTGCTTCTAAAAACAGCGGAGTTTCGTTTTCTTGGTAGTTTCATCGCCGGCCTCTTTTTTGTTTCTATCTTTACAGTAGCGCCAGCAATCGGAATTCTGTTTTCACTTTTCACAACTGGTTTTCTCTTCGAAACAAGTTTTTTCGCGGCTCTCGGAGCGGTAGCTGGTGACTTTTTGATTTATCGATTTTTTCGGAGTTTTCATTCTTTGTATTTTGAAGAGTTGTTTAAAAAATTGAAACCGGAAAGAATTCGGTTTTTATTTCATTCGGGTTTAGCTTGGCTTGTGCCTTTCTTTGGTGTCATTATAATCGCCTCGCCCTTGCCAGATGAACTGGGTTTAGCTCTTCTCGGGTTTTCAAGATTCCCGATCTGGCTTCTTGTCCCGTTCTCCTTTATCTTAAATTTTGTAGGAATATTTATTTTAGGATTAATAGTAAGACAAATTTAGACAATGAACAACGCAGTCAAAAATTGGATCGCTTTGACGCCCGAAGAAGCTTTGGCTTTTGCTGATTCTTTGCCAGCAGGTCTTGCCGAAGCAGAGGCAAAAGCTCGTTTGGAAAAATTCGGCCCCAATATCCTGCCGGAAAAAAAGCAGAGGCTAATTTTAAAAATAATTTGGAATCAATTTAACAACCCTTTTGCCTATATTTTGGCGATTGCCGGCTTGCTCTCGCTTCTCCTCGGATCGGCTGTTGATGCGGTTATCGTTTTCGCCGCGCTTATCTTGAATGCCGCAATCGGCTTCTTTCAGGAATGGCGGGCGGCAAATATTTTCCGGGCGCTTAAAAAATTTGTAAGTTACCGCGCTGTTGTCCGTCGGGACGGCAAATTGAAAAATATTGACACCAAGGAGCTGGTGCCGGGCGATATCCTGATTTTAAAATCAGGCGAACGAATACCGGCTGATGCCCGCTTGATTAAAATTTCTAATTTAAAAACAAATGAAGCAGTTTTGACCGGCGAATCAGATTTGGTGGAAAAGACTTTGGCTATTTTGCCGGAGACAACGGCCCTAGCCGATCGGAAAAATTTCGTTTTTCTCGGAACTTTTATTGAAGATGGAGTAGGGGAAGCCGTCGTGACGGCCACCGGCGCTCGGACTGAATTTGGCAAAATTACCGCTTTGGTGCTGGGTCTCAAAGAAGAAGTTACGCCGCTACAAGTGAAAATAAAAAAACTTGCTCGTCTTTTCGGCGTTGTTTTTGTCGCTGTTTCTTTTCTTTTGTTTGTCGTGGGATTCGCGGCTGGGCGCGATTTCTTTGAGATGTTTCTAACCGCGGTGGCAGTGGCGGTGGCGGCGGTGCCGGAAAGTCTGCCAATAGCGCTCACTATTGCCTTGGCCGTGGGAGCGAGAAAGATTTATCAAAAAGGCGGGCTGATAAAAAGACTGCTGGCAGCAGAAGGGCTTGGCAATACTGACGTGATTTTGGCTGATAAAACAGCCACCCTGACCGAGGGAAAAATTGCCATTACTAAACTTATTACCAACGAAAGGGAATTCACGCCGGATCAATTCGAAGCTGGAACCTTGCTTGAAATGCTCGCGCTCACAAGCGAAGCCATTATTGAAAACAGGGAAGAGCCGAAGGAATCATGGCGGATTTTCGGTCATCCGATTGACAAGGCGGTTTTGCTTGCCGCTCTCACGGCCGACATTGATGACGAAAAACTTCGCGAAAATCAGCCGCGGCTCGACGAGATTCCCTTTGACGCTAGTTATAAATATTCCGCCACTCTTAATCGTTTTGACAGCAAGGAAAACGTCGTTATTGTTTTTGGCGCTCCGGAAGCAATTATAAGTCTTTCCGAAAACCCGCCGGATTGGGCTGTCTCAAAAATGAACGATTTAACAAAAGAAGGTTTTCGGGTTTTAGCGCTTGGGATTCGAAAAACTAAGGATGCAAAAATTTCTCGTCAAGCAATTTCCAGCCTTTCTTTTTTGAGTCTTGTCGTCTTTAGTGATCCAATCAGAAAAGATGTGGGGGAAGCGATCAAGACAGCGCGCGAAGCTGGTATCCGGACCGTGATTTTAACAGG
>DATEUR010000005.1:0-47887 GCA_035583565.1 Minisyncoccota bacterium
GCCGCCAATATTCGGCCGAAAATCTTTCGGGACAACGGGATATCAAGACCGCTGATGTTTTCTTTCCGGAAAACCCAAGCGTCAGGGGTTTCGCAATCCTCTTCGGTGATGATGACGTCTTGAGCCACATCAACCAAACGGCGAGTGAGGTAACCGGCTTCCGCCGTGCGGAGGGCCGTATCCGCAAGACCTTTTCTTGAGCCGTGAGTCGTAATGAAATATTCAAGCGGGCTAAGCCCTTCTTTGTAAGAAGGAATAATCGGGAAATCGATAAGATCGCCAACTGGGTTGACGATGAGCCCTTTCATCCCGGCCATCTGGGAAAGGTTGGTGATCGAGCCGCGAGCGCCGGAAAGGAGCATGTCGGCCGTGGGACCGTTGACTTCGAGCGCGGCTGGAACATGTTTCTCAATTTCGATTTTGATTTTTGTCCAAAGCTCAATGATCTTTTCGCGGCGTTCTTCAATAGAAAGAAGACCGGAAGTCCAATCCGAAAAAATTTTCTCTTCTTCCTTGCGGCCGCGTAAAACCAAATTCTTCTTTTCGGCCGGGACCTGGACATTATCAATTCCCCAGGTGATGCCGGATTGGGTGATGTATTTATAGCCGAAGTTTTTGATTTTATCGAGAATCGGCGCCACTTTGTCAAAGCCGTAAGCCCGGATAAGGTCGTCAATGAGCGCGGAAATTTTCTTGGCCGTCATTTCTTCGTTAATGTAAGGATAATCAGAAGGCAGTGAAGAATTAAACAAAAGCCGGCCAACCGAGGTTTCGAAGGGCTTTCCTCCAAATTGCGCGTATTTCGGACTACTGGTGCCAAGCACTTTGATTTTCGCGCGGAAAGAGATAACGTCATGATCATTTGCGGTGATGGCGTGGTTTGGTCTGGAAAAAATTTTTCCTTCACCGGCTTCGCCCGGGATAATTCTGGTCATCCAATAACAGCCAAGAACAATATCGAGTTTCGGCGTTGAAATCGGATCGCTGTTCTGCGGCTTCAGCAAATTTTTGTTGGAGGCCATGATTTCCCGCGCTTCGTTTTGAGCGTCAGCGGAAAGTGGCACGTAGACCGCCATTTGGTCGCCGTCGAAGTCGGCATTAAAAGCCGAGCAAACAAGGGGATGGACTTGAATGGCGTTGCCTTCGATCAAAACCGGCTTGAAAGCTTGAATGGAAAGGCGGTGAAGCGTCGGCGCGCGGTTCAAAAGAACGTGCTTGCCGGCAATAACCTCCTCAAGGATAGCCCAGACGTCAGCCACCCGGTCTTCAATCAGTTTATTGGCGCCGCGGATATTGTAAGCCAGTTCCCTTTCCAAAATTTTAGCAATGACAAACGGCCGGAAAAGTTCAAGAGCCATATGTTTCGGCAAGCCGCATTGATTAAGGGCAAGTTGCGGACCGACGACGATAACCGAGCGGCCGGAATAATCAACGCGTTTACCCAAAAGATTTTGACGGAAAAGACCGCGCTTGCCTTTAAGATTGTCGGCGAGGGATTTCAGGGCGCGGCGCTGAGATTGGCTCATGGCTTGAGCTGATTCTTCTTTGGCAATTGAGTTGTCAATTAAAACGTCAACGGCTTCCTGAAGAATTCTTTTTTCATTTCTTAAAATTACTTCCGGGGCGCCAATTTCCTTTAATTTCTTCAGACGATTATTTCGGTTGATGACCCGGCGATAAAGATCGTTTAAGTCGCTGGTCGCGTGCCGGCCGCCATCAAGGGCGACCATCGGCCGCAATGCCGCGGGAATAATCGGAAGGACGGTCAGAAACATCCATTCCGGGCGCGTGTTGGCGCGGATCATGCCCTTGACAAGAGAAAGTCTTTTCTCGAGTTTGGTCCGGTCAGTCTTAGTATTGGCGATAATTTCGAGAAGCTCCGTCTTTAACTTGGGCAAATCCATCGATTTGTAAAGATTATGAATGGCTTCCGCGCCGATCTCGGCCTCAAAAGCAGTGCCAAATTTCAAGGAAAAATAGTGATAATTGGCTTCGTTGAAAACTTTACCGACAACAAGCTCGGTGATTTCCTTCTTCTTTTTGGTGTATAAATTTTTGAGTTCTTCTTTTTCTTTGGCGTCTTTGGTCGCTTTTTGTTTTTCTTTATACTCTGATTCAAGACTCTTTAAAGTTTTAGATTTCTCTTCCGAATTGATTTTGGTAATGATATAACCGGCAAAATAAATCACTTTTTCAAGATCGCTCACCGGCACGTCAAGCAAAAGGCTCATCCGCGAAGGCACGCCGCGTAAAAACCAGATATGGGCCACCGGCGTGGCCAGTTCGATATGGCCGAAGCGTTCGCGGCGAACAATACTGCGGGTGACTTCAACGCCGCATTTTTCGCAAATAATATCCTTGTAGCGGATCCGGCGGTATTTGCCGCAATAACATTCATAGTCTTTTTCCGGCCCAAAAATGCGCTCGTCGAAAAGGCCGCCGCGTTCCGACCGGCCGGTCCGGTAATTGATCGTTTCGGGACGCAAAATTTCTCCATAAGACCATTCGCGAATCTTTTCCGGACTCGCCAAAGCAATCGTAATGAAATCAAAATTATTTAAATTAGCTATTACTTTTCCCATGGTTTATTTTTTACTTTTCTTTAGTTTTCCGTTCTCGCTCCTCCTTTTTGAGCTCAACATCGAGAGCCAGGCCGCGGAGGTAATTTAGCATGACGCTAAATGATGCCGGCGCGCCCGGGGTTTTAAGCGGTTCGTTTTTAATAATCGAATCAAATGCCTGCGTCCGGCCAGTGATATCATCAGATTTAATCGTCAGCATCTCGCGAAGAGTATGAGCGGCGCCGTACCCTTCAAGCGCCCAGACTTCCATCTCGCCGAAACGCTGGCCTCCGCCTTGAGCTTTTCCGGAAAGCGGCTGTTGAGTGATCAAACTGTAAGGACCAATCGAGCGGGCGTGAATTTTATCTTCAACCATGTGGTGGAGTTTCAAAATATACATGTAACCAACCGCGATGCTCTGGGCGAAGATCTGCCCCGAACGGCCATCGACCAGCGTAAGACGGCCATCTTTTGGTATGCCGGCTTTTTCAAGTTCGGCTTTAATTTCTTCAGTGGTCGCGCCCATAAACTGCGGCACAATCGCTTGATAGCCGAGTTTTTTAGCCGCGAAACCGAGGTGCATTTCAAGAATTTGGCCGAGATTCATGCGACTTGGCACGCCAAGTGGCGTCAGCACGATATCAATCGGCGTGCCATCGGCCAAAAACGGCATATCTTCAACCGGCAAAATTGTGGAAATGACCCCTTTGTTGCCGTGACGGCCGGAAAGTTTGTCACCAACCGAAATATTTCTGATTTGCGCCACTTCCACCACAATCTTTTTCAAAATGCCGGATTCAAGATTGTGACCGGCCTCGCGGGAGAATATTTTAATGCCAACCACCCGGCCGCGTTTGCCGTGTTCCATCCGAAGAGAAGAATCTTTCACATCGCGGGCCTTTTCCGCAAAGATGGCGCGGAGCAGTCTTTCTTCCGGCGTTAGCTCGGTTTCGCCTTTAGGGGTTATTTTTCCGACTAAAATATCGTTTTCACTAACCTCCGCGCCGATGCGAACAACTCCCTCTTCATCAAGATTTTTAAGTTTGGCTTCACCGACATTTGGAATATCGCGAGTTGTTATTTCCGGGCCGAGTTTGGTTTCCCTGACTGTCGCCACAAACTCATCAATATGGATGCTAGTGAATCGGCTGTTTTCCACTAAGCGCTCGGAAATCACGATCGCGTCTTCGTAATTGGAGCCGTTCCAGGACATAAACGCCACCAAAATATTTTGACCTAAAGCTATTTGGCCGTTATCGGTTGAGGAAGCATCGGCCAAAATATCGCCTTTCTTCACTTTATCGCCGATATTAACGATCGGCCGCTGATGGAAAATACTCGGGCTGTTGTTTCTCGTAAAGGTGATGAGATCGTAAGTGGTATCGCCGTTTTTATCAGCTACCATAATCTTTTTGGCATCAACATACTTCACGGTCCCGCTGTCGCGAGCGACAATAAGGCGGCCGGAATAGCGAGCGGCCGATTCTTCAATACCGGTGGCGACAAGCGGCGCTTCAGGAAGCACGCAAGGGGTGGCTTGTTTCTGCATGTTCGATCCCATGAGCGCGCGATTAGCGTCGTCATGTTCAAGAAATGGAATCATTGAAGTCGCGATGGAAAAAGCTTGATTAGGCGCCACGTCAATAAAATGAACGTCCTCTTTTTTGACCGTGCCGGGATGGCCGCCGACACGAGCTTCAACAAAATCGCCAGTGATTGTGTTTTTTTCATTATAAGGCGTGCCGGCGTGAGCAATGTTGTATTTTTCTTCTTCGAGCGCGTCAAGATAAATGATTTCACCGGTGAGCTTTCCTTTCTCCACTTTTATATAAGGCGTCTCGATAATGCCGAGATGATTAATCCGGGCGTAGACAGCAAGGTGTAAAATCAAACCGATGTTCTGACCTTCCGGCGTTTGAATCGGACAGACCCGGCCATAGTGCGAAGGATGCACGTCGCGCACTTCAAAACCAGCGCGCTCGCGCGAAAGACCACCCGGACCTAAGGCCGAAAGTTGACGCAAGTGCTCGATTTCATAAAGAACATTGTCCTGCGACATGAATTGCGATAATTGGTTGACGGTAAAAAATTCCGCGATCCGCGCCTGCAGAGGCCGTTGGTTGATAACATTAATCGGGAGCGTCGTGTTGATGTCGATGGTCGACATTCGGTCTTGAATATTTCGTTTGATTTGAGTCATACCGACCCGAATTCTCTGCTCGAGAAGCTCGCCGACATAGCGGGCACGGCGCTGGCCCAAATGGTCAATATCATCGGGGCCAATTTCCGGGTTTTTATTCAATTTAAAGATATTTTCGAGAATGGTAACAATATCGTCCGCAGTTAAGGTTCTTTTGGCCACTTCTTTGTTATCAAGACTCTTATTAAAGCGGCGATTAAAACGAAAGCGGCCAACCGAAGAAAGATCGTAACGCTCGGCGCTAAACAAGGCGTCCAAAAATTCCTTAGCGTGATCCGGCGGCGCCACTTCGCCGTCACGAAGACGCTTGTGAATTTCGACGTGCGCTTCGGCGACTGTTTGTTTTTCGTCGTGCGCGAGAACCTGTTTAATGTCCTCGCGATATTCTTTCGCGAAAGCGGAAATGATTTGATCATTTTTAGTTAGCCCCAGCACACGGAGAAGCGCGATTACGCCAAAACGGCGTTTCTTATCAATTTTGACGTAAACATTACCATCCGGATCGGATTGCATTTCAATCCAAACGCCGCGCGCCGGAATAATCTTGGCGCCAAATAATGTTTTCCCTTTAATGTCTTCAGCCGTGAAAAAGGCGCCATAGCTTCGCGCCAGCTGCGGCACAATGACTCGCTCGACACCGTTGATGACAAAAGTGCCGTGATCGGTCATTAAAGGAAGATTAGTCAAAAAGATTTCTTGTTCCCGAGTGGTGTTTAAAGTTTTATTGTGAAGACGGGTCTTAATTTTAATTTGGCCATCGTAAGAAATCCAATTCTCTCTGGCGTAATGCTCGTTGTAACTAGGCCGGTCGAGGGTAAAAGACAAAAACTCGAGTTCAAATTTTTTACCCGAGTAATCTTTGATGGAAGCGAATTCTTTTAAAATACTGCCGAAGCCGGTTTTTACCAAAGCTTCGAAGGAAGCGATTTGAGTTTCAATTAAATTAGGGAAAGGGACGAGATTTGGTTTAAAACGCGAAAAATACTTTTTAGGCAAGATCATATATAGATATAAAAATAAAAAAAAGAGGTTCTAAACCTTTTCTATTAAAAATCTCTATCCTTTAGGGAAAACAAAAAAAGACAAGGTTAAAAACACCGAAAAAACCTTAATAAATATTGGAAGTCAATTATATAAAAATACCACCCCCTTGTCAAGAACAAGCTGGGGATTCCAGGACAAGGCCTAATCTCTAAATAAACTATTTTGTAAATCGCCGAAAACATCTTTTCAGAAAGCCCGGATATTTGCTTGCTAGCAAATTCCTCCTGCTCGGCCCGTCGGCCTCCGCAAGTCTTTCCTCAAAGACGTTTTCGGCTCTTTCTCCTCCATTCTTCAATATTTCCATGGTGGCCGGTTAAAAGGACTTTGGGCGTCCGATATGTCTTTTTTCCCCATTTGAGGATTTCCGGCCGGGTATAAACTTCGGCCGAAGCAGTTCTCTTCTCCTCGATTGATTCTAATTTATGAAGCACGCCCGGTACCCGCCGCGCCACCGCGTCAACAAGAGCCATGGCCGGCACTTCCCCGCCCGAGAGAACATAGTTGCCGATTGAAACTTCTTCAGCCTTTAAAATTTTTTTGACCCGCGCGTCAATCCCCTCATAACGACCACAGATAAGAATAATGTCTTTATGTTTTTTTTGGTAGATATCGGCAATTTTATTTGTAAACATTTTACCCCGTGGCGAAAAAACAATTATTTTTGGTTTTTTGGTTTTAATGCTTTTAACAGCTTTTAAAATCGGTTCGGCCTTCATCACCATTCCCGGGCCACCGCCATAAGGCCGCTCGTCAGTTGTCTTGTGGCGACCCTGCGCAAAGTCGCGAAGATTAATTACTTTGACTTTGATGATTCCCTTTTTTATTGCTTGCGCCAAAACGCCGTGAGCCAAAAACCCCTCAAACATTTTCGGAAAAATAGTGATAATATGAAAAGTCATTTATTATCATTTTATCATTTTAATTATGAATTATGAAATATTTCGTAATTCATATGTGTATATATCAAAAACCCCTTGCGGGGTTTTTTGAGTTTGAAATTTATTTCATGTCTTTCTTGATATCTTCCATTGCTTCATCAACGGAATGACTGGCTCGCGGCCTTGGCGCGGCACCTTCCGGTTCCAAGATCTTGAGATTGACGCGAGCATTGCCTTTGAGGCCAATGACGCGAAGAAGCATACGGATCGCTTTGGCGGTATTACCAGCGCGACCGATGACTTTGCCCATGTCTTCCGGATTAAGGGAAAGGGTGAGCAAGACGCCCATTTCGTCAACGGTCCGATTGACTTTCACATCACCCGGGTGGTCGACAAGATTTTTAATAATGTATTCTAGAAATTCTGTCGGTTTATCCATGTTACTTTTTAAAAATAACTAATAATCTGTCAGTCTCGACTGAAACTGTATTGACAATATAGCACGCTTTTATAAAAAGCGCAAGAAAAAATAAAATTACTTTTATTCATTTCCGCGAATCTTCAAGCAAAGTGTTCAGGGTTTTATTTAATCGTTCATTGATTTTCTTTAAGTCTTCCGCAAGAATGCCGGCGAAAAGCCTGATACCGATCGCGCTTAAAAGAAAGGCCAGAAGACCGCTTAAAATAAGCCGGTTGGTTATTTTTCGAATGGGCGCAAAAACTTCATCGGCCCGCGCTTCCACGATAAGAGCCAAATTATGCTCTCTAAGGCACATTGAAGCGCCTAGAACATTGTAACCAGCGTAATTTTGGTATTCCTCGTCGATTCCCCTATTTTCTTCAAAACAAGCCCTGACCGGTAAAGTATCAACAGTTCTTGCTAAAACCGCTTCCCCGGCAAAACGCGACGGCGTGGTCATAAGTTTACTTTGATCAACAAGATAAATTTCCGCCGTTTTATAATAATCCATCAAGGCTTGGCCAGTTAAGGCGCCTTTATGTTCCTGAAAACGGCCGTTTAAAATATCGTTTAAATCATTGTTCTTCGCAAAGTGAACTAACATGACAGCATCAAGCGGAATGAGTTTGTCGAGAGCATCTTTTCGAGAAGAAAAAATTCTGGTCGTGGTGTGCATCATCGATTCGCTATGCTCGTCTTCTTCACTAACAAAATTTTTCACAAAAGCTTTGCCAAAACCAGCGGCAATCGCTTGGCTAAAATGATGAGCATTAAGTTCTATTTCTTCTTTTTTTTCATTTACCCCGATCCTGTCTTTCCGTGATGAAGCGACCACTATGCCATTTTTATCCAAAATATCAATAATTACCACCGAGGGATCATATTGCATTTTTTCTTCTCTGAGATAAATCCCCAATTCTTCGGCCGCCTGTTTTCTTTCGTCTTCGGCTCGCGATAAATCGGTGATTTTTTCCGTCATCATTCTGATGTAACTGTCAGAACTCCAGTCAATCGCTCTTATTTCCATTGATTCAATAAAGGCGAAAAAGGCGCCTTCAGACAGCTCGGCTAAGTTGCGGAAATTGGCGATTGTCTGATTTCTTTGAAAATTTGACAAGTAAAAATTGAGATAAACAATGAGGCCGATGACAATGACAAACGCCAGCCCCCCGACAAGAAAAAGCATTTTTGTTTTGAATTTCATGATTGTTTTATAATTGAATTAATTTTTAATATTACTAAAAGATTGGAGAGTACCTCTTTTTCTTTTTCATTAAAGTCAACCGAGGAGCACAGATTGCTTTCCAGTTTTTCGGTCGCTTTTTCAACCGCTTCTTTGTCATATTTCAAAATAAAAATTTTCATATTATTCAAAATATTTTCTGATAATCAATAAATTTTTATCGACCGGCTTAATCTTTTCTTTTGCTTCATCATTCGTCTGTCTTAAGCCGAAGCTTATTTTCTCGTCTAACTCCTGCTCATAACGAAGGATAAGAAGAGCGATAATTTTGGCCGGGTTCTTCGAAACATTAATAATACGACCGGTTTCATTATCAATTGAAAAACCATCTATGTCGCCGGCGAACTCAATGGCTTTATCGCCAATCCGAAGCCGCATTTGAGCGATAATATCGCTTAATATTTCGTAAAAAATCCGGTCATCTTTGGAAATTTCCGAATAGTCATGTGGCGCGATCCGGCCAGATTTTTGCCTGTTTCCAAACAAATGAAATAAATAAAACAAGATGACACCAAGAACTAGCGCAATACCAAAGATAATGGCAAGCTGACTTAAAAATAATCCGGCAAATTTGCGCTCAACCGTAAAAGAAAAACTTGAAACAGCCGGAACTTCCTGACCTTGATAAAGGATCTCGCTTGTCACTTTGTAGCGGCCAGGCTTCAAGTCATGAGGCAGTTGAAGGACTTTGACAAAAGAAGCGGTTGTTTCCACGGCCACCGTTTCATTTTCGTTCAAAATCTCTTTTTTGTTTTGATCAAAAATTTTGTAATTAATAGCCACATCAACCCGCCGGCCGCCGCCGAAATTAAGGAGTTTGACGGCTACCGGTAAAAATTCACCGGGCGCTACTTTCGAAACAAAAGAGCCGCTACCGGTTTTGACTTCTGTCACTTTTTCAACGACAAAAGCACTGGGGTTAGCGCTTTTGTCAGGCATTTCTTCCGAATTGTCAGCGCCAGCTAAAAGAAAGGGGGATAAGCCGAAAAGAAAAGAAAATAAAATTAATTTTTTAAACATTTTTCCGATGAGTTTTTTTATAAATTAAGGCATAAATAATCGAGATAAAAAGAATAAATCCTAAGGCAATGAAAGGCGCGGCTTTTCGGCTTTTTTCTTCCTTTTCAAGAGCTGGACCGATTTGGATGTCAAACAAAGGCGAGCTATCTTTCCCTGCCAAAATAATCGGCTCGCTGACTGATTCTTCCGCCAAAGATTTTTCTTTGGCCACCGGCGCCAGCGCCCGATTAGCCGACCAGCCGAACAAAACGACAAAAACAATCAGCATAGCCGGTAGACCATGGTGGAATAAGACATGTTTGATAAGTTTAAACACTTTTTTTTCTTATCAAATAAATGGCTAGACTTAAAAAAACAATTGCCGATAAAACAATGATCGCTAACGAGAATTTGTTTTCTTTTTCTATCGGCGCTTGTCTGATTTCAATATCAAACAAAGTGGGTTCTTCTGGAGATTTTTTCTCGAATTCGTCGGCAATTAAATCCCCTTCTTCAACAAGGGCTTCTGCGATTTTTTCAACCGGTTTTTTTACTTGCGTCTTTTTCACCGACGTTTTTTTAGCTTCGCTGATAATCACTTCGCTTTTAATCGGCAGTCCAGAGAGAATATTTTCTCCGAGAACGCCGTAAGAAAGCGAATTTTCGGAAATCGTAATCGCGTCGCGACCTGCTTTAAGCACTTTGAAGTTAATTACGCCGAAAATAACCGTCTTATCCGTACCCTTGGGAAAGCCAGCCGTTTTAACGAGCGTCCCCTTATTATTATCAATCAAATCGTAACCGGGCTGATTTAAGGGTAGCCACTCATCACTTAATTTAAAAGATTTGACGGCTAAAAGATCAGCGGGAAAATTCATAACAAGTTTGGTTGTGTAATTTTTCACGCCTCGCGGATCAAGCAAAACCACAAAATCCAAAGCACTGCCGGTTTGATCTCTAAAACTGGATGGGGTTACGGAAAAAGTGGCCGCGTCAGCGCCGCTTGAAAAAGAAAAAAGCAAGACGATAAAAGAAAAAAACAAAATTGTTTTAGATCTTTTCATAAAAATTATTTTAAATTACTGCCAATAAACCATAAGCATGTTAAAATCAAGCAAATCGACTAAATTATCGCCGTTAATGTCGGCGAGGAGTCCGCTTCCCGCCCTTCCCCAATCGACCATCAGCGTGTTGAAATCAAGAGCGTTCACCTGATTGTCGCCGGTAACATCAGCTGATGACGAGACACTCGGTGTCGGCGCGACACTAAGCGTCGGTGTCGGCGCTCGAAACCCTCCACTGCCACCGTAACCAAAAGCCGGCTTGGCGTGGCCCAAACCGGAATAGCCGAAAACCGCCAAAATAACAAGAATAAATATCAAGGGGCGTTTAACCCTCAAAAGGTCAATCATAAAATTGAAAAAAATAAATAGAAAAAGCCCTCATCGTAATTCACGATAAGGACGCAATATTTTCATTATAAATCAAAGCAGATTTAGATCAATCCCCTTAGTGTGGATAACTCACTGTTTGTAAAGAATAATGCTCTTCTTTGAAAACAAAGGTTTAAAATCAGTTAGAAAGGAATAAGAATAAGGATCGATATCTTTTATATCCTGAAAATAAACAATATATTTGAAATCGGCTGGATCAGGGATAGGATCCAAGGATGGCAATTCCCCAAGCTCAATATTTTTGCTTGAAACGGCCTTGGGGCCAAAGAATACGCGACCTGGATTGCCTGTTATGAGATTATCGTTAAAACCAAGAGAAAAATAACCATGCCAAGGCAAAATAAGAATTTTGAAATCTTCTTTATCTTTTTCAATTATTTCTTTTGCTTCCTGCCATTCTTTTGGGTACCAGACGGATCGGAGCTGGCCCTGAAAGCCAAAAAGCATGGGGTAGGTGTAGATCAAAGGTAAAGCAAAAACAACTGCCAGAATGTATTCTTTTTTAATTTTTTTTACTCTCTCCAAAATAAAATCAACCCCCAAAGGAATCAAATAAGCATAAATAAGAGCGATGGGGGCGACCCATTTGGCGCTATCTCGAAATCCTCGCCAAAAAGAAATATTTTCAAAAATCCAAAGATTGATAGATGAAAAAAAATCACTCAAGCCAGTGGCAAAAACAAGGCTTAAACCGGCAAAACAAAATAAAATGAATCCCTGCCAACTGGAAAATGCCCCAAAAACAATAAGGACTAAAATTAAGAAAAGAAAAAACAGAAAAAATAATTTATTTTTCGGCCAAACAAAATTTTCCGCCCACGGCTCATCTTCGCCCCAATAACCGTATAAACTGAAAACATTGGTAAAAACTTTTAGTTTAGAATCACCGGCGGTTTGAAAAGTCTGCCAGTGAGCTTGATTAAAATTTTCAAAAACCGCTTGAGAGTTTTTGCTGACTAAGTAAGGTATTGTCCAATAACTGGAAAGAAAAAAGAAAACTAGGCCGGCTATAAAAGTTCTTAAAAGAATTTTTTTGAACAAAGACAAATTTTTTTGAAAAAGGACAACCACAATGCGACCAAACAAATAAATCGAGCTCAAAACGATCGCGATAGTAAGCATATGTAAAGAGAAAATACCAATGATGGTAAGGCAAAAAACGAGTTTCAAAGGGATCAGGTACCTTTTTCGCGAGCCCTCAAGCCCAAGCCTCGCGAAAAAGGTACCTGATCCTTTTAACCCCTGGGGAAAGGTACCTGACCCCTTAATTAAAAAATAAAGCACCGGCGGTAAAAGCGCATAACCGAAAAGAAAGAGCCAATGACCGGCCAAAAAACGCTCGTAAACAAATGGATTGATCGCGTAAAAGAGCGAGGTTAGATAATCCATTCCCCATTTTCTTTCAAAAAGGAAAAATTTAAACGGCAGATAAAAAAGCAAGAAAAACAAGGAAAAGAGGATGGCTTTTTGAATAAGCCAAATCGGCAGAAAAATATCGGCAAACAAAAGAAGTTTCTCGAGGGGCAAGGCGTTTAAAAATTCTCCAGCGCTTTTGACAAAATCAAATTCCGGCCCAAAAACCATATCTAAAGAAAACACATAGCCCGGTAAAAGCATTTGCCACAAAATAATAACTGCCCCAGCAACGGCAAAAATTATTCCGGAGTTCATGTTTTTTATATAATTAGATATTTTTTGAAGCATTTGATTTAAAGACAATATCGGTTATGATTTTTTTGGCTTTTAATTTTGTTTTAATTTCCAATTTTTCTTTTATTTGACAATGCTTTTTATACTCAAAGACTTGCAAAATCGCAGCAAGAAAAAGAAGAGGAAAAGCGACAATTGAAAAGAAAGCGGCTGTTTTTTTACTCATAAATATGAAGATAAAACTGAAGAAAAAAAGAGCAGCCGAAATCAAAGCCAGAAATCGGCTGTTGAAAACATATTTGAGAATAATTGATTTCACTTGTTTAAGCTTTTTCATTTTTCATTTTTCTCACGATAAAGGCCGAGAAAAAAAGAGCCAGCAAAGAAACAAGGAGCGCCAAGTAAAATAATCTTTGCGGGAAATACTCCATCACAAGCTCCAGATCATATTTTCCATTTTCTTTCATTTCCAAGATTCCCTTCTCTTCCAAAATTTTCGGATCAATAATGAAGCCATTAGCATAACCATTTATCATAAAATGATCAGTCAGCCTCTTTTTTGAAAATCCATTTCTGGCGTAAAGCCGCCAATAATTGTCAAAAGATTCCAAAAAATTAAGCAAGAATGGCTCGTCAATATCGGTTATTTTAATTTTATATTTTGAAAAATTAATTTGTTTAACCTCATATTTGTTTTGATCGTCGTTAAAAAATTTTTCCGGGGCGAGAAAAATTCTTTCAGCCAGCGGCCAATTGAAAAGTTCGATTTTTATTCCCTTATATGAATTTTCCGTCAAATAATTCCCTTTGGAAAAAGAATAAAGATATATTCCGATGTTATTTTTTTTATCTTCAGGAACCTCAATCAATTTTTCAAATTTAGTCCAACCACTAGTGGTTTCCAGGTCTTCGCTATAAATTTCTTTGTTTAAACTTCCGTCGACTGATTTTGCCCAAATGGTGAATTTAGGATTATCGCCCGTTAGATGCTTGTATTCAAAACTCACTTTCATCACGTTACCCTTGGTTTCAAACCATTTGTTATAGCAAACAAGCTCGTTCTTCGCTCTGAGTTTAAATTGGCCAGCCGATACTTGAGAAATTGTTTCTTGATCAGGCCGTGATTTATTGGTTCGGCAGAAATTTTGGGCAACATTCTCGTTTTCATCAAATAAGTAGATTGATGGATTTTCTAGATCGGAATATGAAACATCAATCGATCCTTCAAGATAAAATGGTCCGAACTTCTGAAATTTTCCGTCTTGTTTTTTACTGTCTTTTTTAAAAATATCTTCTTTCTCAGCAGTCAAAACATTTATGTCGCGATAAAGATTTTCCGTCATGTAATTACCGGAAGAAGAAGAATAAAGATAAATCCCAATATTTTCCTCACCGCCTTCGGGAATATCAAATAACTTTTCAAATTTATTCCAATCTTGTTTTGGTTTAAATTTTTCCGAATATATTTCTTGATTGATGGCTCCATCGGCTGATTTGCGCCAAAGAGTAAATTTAGGATTATCGCCCGTTAGATGCTTGTATTCAAAACTCACTTTCATCACATTGCCTTTGCTTTCAAACCATTTGTTATAGCAAACAAGCTCGTTCTTCGCTCTGAGTTTAAATTGGCCAGCCGATACTTGAGAAATTGTTTCTTGATCAGGCCGTGATTTATTGGTTCGGCAAAGATTGGAAGGAAGGTTGTCAGTTCTGTCTTCCTCAAAAGCGACTGGTTGGAAGATGTCGCTAAGGCTTTCAAATTCTCTGGCTTTATTTTTAATCAGAAGACTATTATCTTTAACTGAAACATTAATATATGAATCAAAAGTATTATTAGGCGTGATCAAAAAATAATCAGCGGCTGGCAAATCAAGCCTTATTTTTCTTGATTCTCTTTTCGCCAAAAAATCAAGATTAAAAACGTTAAATAAATCGACTAGATTAAGGCCGTCTTTGAGGATATCTTTCTTAAAAACGAACGGCAGGTTTTGGCGGCCAATAAAAATGGCTTTTTTGGAAACATCCTCCAGTTTTTCAATTGGAATAGCGCCTTTGGAAATAAAAATTAAATCTTTCATATCCGCGCGCGCATAAGAAGCCACAAACAAAGCGCTAAATATAACTAATGACCATAAAATTTTTAGGTACTCCTTATTTGTCGACATTTTTTCTCAAGACTTTATTAATAATTCTCACGAAGGAAAAACTTTTGATGTAATTTTTCTTAAAAAATTCCGAGTCTCTAATTACTCTTGTTTTTTGGACAATTTTTCTTTTATCAAGAATGTGTTTTAAATGAAATAAATTATAAAAGACTGCCTTGTACAAAGAGATAAAAGATTCGAATCGGCCCCTGGTTAGGTAATAAAGCGAGTAAAAAAACATAAACACAAGATGAGCCGGCAAATACGCGGCCAAATTCTTTAGTTCATAATTTTTTATCATTGAGTCCATCCTGTTTCTTATAAAAAGATAAGTGCTATCAAGCGACCCGGCTTTTTTTCTTTTCTTTTTCTTTTGGAAGGAAGCACTGCCAAGATGATAAACTAAGGCCATGGGTAAATAATAAATTTCCGCGCCGGCAATTCTTGCCCGCCAGCAAAGATCTGTTTCCTCGTAAAGAAGAAAGTAATCTTCGTCAAAACCTTTTAATTTTTCAAAAATCTCTCGGCGCATAGCGAAAGCAGCGCCATTGGCGGTAAAAATTTTTCGTACATCTTCATATTGATCGTTGTCTTTTTCGTTATAACCGATAATGTAAGCTAGCCCTAGAGTGTCGGAATAATTGCCGGCGTTTTCTATAAAATCTTTTTCTTTTGCCATTTTTATTTTACATTGAGCAATCCCAGCGTCTTTATGATCATTAAAAAATTCATGAATTTTTACAAGACAATTTTTTTCAATAAAAGCGTCGCTGTTTAGAAAAAATACAACCTCTCCTTTGGTATATTCAAAAGCTTTGTTATTCCCGCCGGCAAATCCGAGATTTTTGCTACTTTTAATAATTTTAATTTTCCTGTGGCCGGAATATTTTTCTTTGACAAATTCATAACTACCGTCGAGAGAATTATTATCGAAAAAGATTACTTCAAAATCCTGAAAATCGCCAAAAAGAACCGATTCAATGGTTTTTCCAATAAAATCACGGCCGTTATAATTCAAAATAATGATTGAGATCATATTATTTCGTAAATTAAATAATCTGGACTTTCTCGGAGGGCGCGCAAAGCGGAGCTTTTATTAAAAACTTGAATGAATTTTTCCGGCGTGCCAATGAATCCGGTCGGAGATTTTTCGTAATAATTTATCCCAATGGCCGACGTTTGGCCTATTCCCCTCAAAACAACAATGTATTTTATATTTATCACTTTTCTCAAAACAGCGAGTTTTGCGTCAAACTTATCCGGATCATCAAATGATTTGACAAAATCGGCTTCGATCTCCATGGCATTTTTTGAAACGGCGGGAAAGACAAAATCGGCAATAGAGCCGGAGGATAAAACCATGTTGGTAAGCCCTTCCTGCGGAAGCCAGAGTGCCCTAAACTCGTTTCCTTTCGGCCTTCTTTCTTTAAAATAATCGTTGATCTCGGAAATATATGGGGGAAAAACAACAAAATTATAATGTTTGCCCCCAATTTCGCTTAAAGATTGAGAATTTTTCGCTTCCGTAATTTTTGTCTGAAAATAAAAAGCCGGCGTCGCAAAAAGAATAACCACAAGAAAAATAGTAATTGTTTTTGATTGGTATTTTCTAAGCAGTTTTTCGGCTAAAAAAGCTAGAAGAATAATGGTGGGAAAAACGATGAGGTATGACCATTTGAGCGGCTGTTCAAAGGCTTTCAAAAAAAAGATTTTATTATAAAACCATTCTGCCAATTTAGTGAAATGAATTACAAGAAAAATCATAAATGAATAAATAAGGACTGAATGAAAAGCAAAAATAAAAAGCTCTTTTTCCTTCAGTTTGAAATAAAAAGTACTTTGTTTCGACTTCGACTCGAACGCCGTGCGCAAGGGTACTCGCCCACGTGCTCCCCGCTCGTCGAAATAAAGTCTTCTGACGAAAAACACAAAAATAAATATCGGCAATAATAAATAAGCAGGAATAAAATAAAGAAAGTTCTGGTTTTTTATTCCAATCATAAATAAAGAAAGGAATGGTTGTGAGGCAATGGAAAAATATCGGCTGTACCAATCAGCTGAAAGAAACAGTTTGAATACCTCTCCTTTTATATAAGTTACTCCTTCAAAACCGAAATTAAAAAACAAGAGAATTAAATTAAGCGAAATCGGCAGAATAAAAATGAGATACAGTAAATATCCTAAAATGAAATAAATAATACCTTTAAAGACATTTTTTCTTTCTCCAAAGATAAAAACTGATAAAAATATAGGTGCAATTATTATAGGGATTGTAAAAATAAACTGAACATTCATCACCGTTCCTAGAGCGGAAAAAAGAGCAAAAAAGAATATGTTCTGGAAATTTGTTTCACTTTTGGCAATAATCAAATACGCGTATAAAATTACGAGAGGCATAAACGCGTAAGAAAACATTAAAGCCGTCGCGCCAAACTGGTTTATAACAAAACCATTGAAGCCGTAAAATAAAGAAAAAAGAATTTTTGTTCTTTCACTGAAAAGATCAAGTTTTTTAAAGAAAAAATAAGACGAAATCGAAGAAATGAGCCAGGGCAAAAAAAGAGCGGCTATTTGAGCAAGGTATGGCGAATGGGTAAAAAATAAAAAGATTGAATTGACAAATTCAATCGGGTGCATACTTGTGCGGACACCCAAAAGATTCGGGTACCAAGCCGTATAAGAATAAGAAAGGGCTTCTTGCCAACTTGCCCGCGGCACATAAATATCCGTCCAGGCGGCTAAATCGCCGATATATAAGGCATAAAAAACGGCTATGGCCGCGTAAAAGAAGGAAAAAATAATCAGAGCTCTTGCGCTATTATCCAGTCGCATATATTTCTTGTTTCAATGTTAAAAATTCATTTGCCTCACTTGGCGGCCAAATTTTTTTGTAATGTATACTGCTTGCAAAAGGCACAATTATTTTCGGGTCAAATTTGTGTTTAAATAAAGCAAAAGTAGGAGTGTCTACAAATTGCGCGAGATGCATAACGGAAGAATCTATCACAATATTAAGAGATGAATTTTTTATTAAATAATAAATATCGATAATATTGAAGCCATATTTAGCGGTATAAAAAACATTTGGAAGACTTAATCCCCCACCTTCGTTTCTGTTCTCATCGTCTGCCATTTTGGCATCCATGACAAGAACAAACTTCTTGTCTGGAAATTCTTTCGCCAGTCTTTCTATCTGCGCCTTGCTTATGTTCTTTTTTTCATAAAAACTTTTCCGGTGAATAGCGATGTAATTTTTCTTTTCCAATTTATTTTCCAATTTATTTTCCAATAAAAATTTTTCAAGCTTGTTTTGATTTTTTTCTTTTAGAAAATTATCAAGTTTAAACTTAGTAAATTTATTTATTGATTTAATACCAAGCTCTCTGTAAATCTTGGTTAATTTATGCCTATCAAAAAAAACGGACAAAAACTTTTCCAAAAAATTAGGCAGGAGGTTGATTGTTAAAAATCTGAGATTGTATTTTTTGACTCCATTCTTTTCTATAATTTCTTTCGATAATTTTTTAAAATGCCAATAGTCTTTCAGGAAAAAGGCGACTGTGTTCCAATATCTTGGCCTGTTATTTGACTTGATAACATAGATACTTTCCACAAATATAATATTCTTCCAGAAATCATAAGACCCGTTATTGAGTAAAACGAGACTTACTCTTTCCCCTCTTTCCTTATAAAAATCATAAAGAGCCGGAAAGGCAAGGAGATTGTCACCGAGCCCGTGCAGGAGCATTATTATATTTTTCTTGGAGTTCCTTGTCATTTAATTTTCTTTAATTTTACAAATATATTCATAAACCCGTTTTCTTTTTTGTACTCATCATCAATTTTTTTATTGAAAAAATCGGCAAAAACAGATTTTCTTCTTAAAACCCATTTTGAAAAATACATATTCAAAAGCTCGAGTAAATTCCAAAAGCCGCCTTTTACTTTTATAGAGAGAATTTCAAAACCGCCTTCTTTTTCAAAGATTTCTAGATCTTTTTTACTGTAGTGTCTATGCCCTATTAACCACCAAGCCGGATCAAACACCATGCTTGGAAAAGATTTATATGGCGTAGACAAGTAAAATATTCCGCCTTTTCTTAAAACTCTAGAAACTTCGCTAAACATTTTATTTTCAGTATTTTTCGGAATGTGCTCCAGTACTTCAAAAGACACGGCCGTGTCAAGAGATTCATTTCCAAATGGAATATCCAAAGCGCTGCCGACTTTAAACAAATATTTATCATCTTTAAGATTTTCTTTTGCCGTTTTTAAATCATCTTCGGTTATTTCTATTCCGATCATTTTCTTCCCTCCCCTATTAAAAAAATTGAGTTCGGCCCACCCAAAACCGCAGCCGATATTCAATATTTCTTTACCCTCTATATCCTCATCGGCAACAAATCTGGTAGAAAAAAGCGTTCGGCCATGCAACTTATCTGTTGGTTTTTGTTCAATAATGTTTTTCATAATTTATATTGGTTTGGAAAATAAAAAATTGTAAGCATAAATGAAAATGGTCAGAAAACTGACAGTTGGATGCCAAAGCCAGTCAAAAGTCTTGTCATGAATACTTTTGTAAACGGCTTCAATGGTCGGACTGATGAAGGTTCCGAGGTAAATGATGCTTAAAACTATTTTAAATTTATTAACCTTGCGAACCCACACGTAGTCTGTTCCCCTTATTCTGTTCTTAATTTTAAGGGCAATTTTCTTTCTTTTTCTTAGAAATTCGAATAAATTTTTGCAATAATAATGTCTTACCGAGACATCGTCCGGTATGGCATAGCCGGCACCAGTTTTCTCGTGCACAAAAGTGCCAAAATTCGCTTCTTCAAATTTTTCTTCCCATCCATTTAAGCTCATTACCATTTTTTTATTCCATAAGAAGCCGTTCGCACCAGTTATAAGCACGGCATCTTTTTTAAAATTCAAAATCTTATACCCATCTTTTTTAATTATTACCGGCCTTGATGCCAGCATTTTGGCAAGCGGATCAGCTATACGCATTCTCGCAAAATATCTATTTAAACTTGATAATTTATCATCAGCGGCAAAAGAACTTTCCACGCCGAAAATATCAGGACTGGATAAAATGGGGGGGATCATTTTTTGGAGCCAATCCCGCTCAACGATTTCATTGTCCGCATCGATTAAAATAAAAAATTCTCCTCTAGATTCTTTTATGCCGATAGTCTTGCCGTATTCCGTGACTCTCCTTTCGTTCGATAATATTTTCGCCTTATACTTCCGGGCAATTTGCAAGGTCTCATCATTTGAACCGCCGTCGATAACAATAATTTCAACTTTATCTTTCGGATAGTCTTGCTTGTTAATTGACTTTAAACACAACTCAACATGTTTTCCGGCATTATAAGTCGGCAAAATAAAAGTTATTTCCGGAAAATATGGCAGTCCTGTTCCTGCTTGCTTGTTCGATCCACTGATGTTTCTCGAATCAAATAAGATTCCCTGAAGATAGCCGAGCCCCCCGCAAAAAAATTCACAGGCTTTCATAAAAAGCATACCGGCACCAATCACCGGATCTCTAAAAAGAATCTTCGGCTTTCTAAAAACCAGTTTATACCTTTCAAAAAGACTCGCTTGCCTCCTGAAATTTTCCTTATTAGCCAGAATTGATTTGTATTTACTGAGACGCCTGGCATAATAGAATTTCTTTTTGCATGTTTTAAAAAGATTTATATGGTCTTCATTGTGATAAATAAATTCTGCAATTCTATCAATTGAGCTTTCGCCGTATTTCTCTTTTATTCTTTGAGATAAATCAAAATCTTCCGTACCGGTATTTTCTTCATCGTAGCCACTCATTTCCAAAAACACATCCCTTTTGAAAAATCTCGCTCCTTCCATCCAAGAAACGCCTACATAATAACTTCTTTCCAGCTTTTTGCATTTCGCCCAAAAGCCTTCGCCGAAAGATTCCTCCGGCACAATCACCGCTTTTATTTTGCCATCTTTCATTTTGTTAACGCAGGCGGAAATGACCAAGGGGGATAATTTCATATCGCTGTCTACTATAAAAACATGGTCCCCTTTGGAATTTTTAACACCAAAATTTCTTTGAGCGCTTCGCTCCGGGCCGTAATCAAAGACTTTATCTGTGTAATTAAAGGCAATTTCTTTTGTGCCATCCGAACTTTTATTATCAACTACAATAATTTCTATGTCTTTGTAATCTTGACTTTTGACGGACGCCAGACAAGCCGCTAATGTTCTGGCTGAATTTTTAGTCGGTATTATTATAGAAACTAAAGAGTTCATGTAGATTTAAGGGGACAAGCATCATTTCTCTTAAGAAACGGTGCTTGTCCCCTTTTAATACCCTTTATCTGGATATAATGGCTGTGCCGCGGGTCAAACTTGCCAAAACAAGCCGGCAAGGGATAATAGCCCGCGCCGCGGATCTCGACTTTGGTGAATCCATGCGCTTCAAAAAATTCTTTCAGCCCGCGCCAATTAAAAACCGTCTTGTGAGTCCAGGACGGCGAGGCGCCGGGATCGCCGCGATGCAGGGCAAAAGGGTTGCCAAGGCCGGCTTTCTTGACGCTTAAATTAGAAAGAGAAAATATTTGCCAGCCGAAAAGGCTGGCAAAGATGTTGTGCCAGCTTGACGCATTTTCCGTTCCCATAACAACATAGCCGCCGGGACGCAAAACGCGAATCACTTCCGATAAAAAATTATCCAGAAAAGCAATATGTTCAATTATTTGATTGGCGTGAATGACATCGAATGAATTATCTTCAAAAGGAAAATTAGCATTTAAATCGGATATTTTTACTTTAATTCCTTTATCTTCCGCTTCCTTGGCGCTAGATTCCACTATCTCTATTCCGTAGATATTATTTGTTTTGATTTTATTGACTACCTTTACTGTCCACGTTCCGTCATCGCACCCCAAGTCAAGAATGTCGGCGTTCGGATCAACAACCAGCATATTTAAAATATTTTGGTCGTTCAAAGCTCTGGCTTTGTTATGCATTTTTATAAAAAAATTTTTCATGAAACTTCTATTGCTCTTTTAAAATCTTTGTAACTTTTATCAAAATTTATCTCTTTGCTCCACTGCCAGGCCTGTTTTTGTAATTTTTTGTATTTTTCTCGATCAACCAACAGTGATATGAAGCCCTGCGCCAATTCAGCTGGTTTATTTTTTTGACAAATTAAACCAGTCTCATCATTCTTAACGCTATCGCGAAGACCGTCAACGTTATAAACAACCGCCGGTGTGCCTTGAGAAGCCGCTTCGGTGACAACAAGCCCCCATCCTTCTTTCACCGAAGTCACGCAAAGCAAATGCGCTTTCCGTAAAAGTTCAATTTTCCGCTTTTTAGCCACCGGACCGAAATATTTTATTGAGCTTTTGAATTTAGATTGATTAATATGATTTAAAACCTTCTGGCCATATTTGCCATCAGCGACGCCGGCCAGCCAAAATTTAAGTTTGGGAATTTTCTCTTTGGCTATTTCAAAAGCCCTTATGGCATGATGAGTCCTTTTCATTGATCTAACTGATCCCAAACTTAAAATAGTTGGCTGTTCAAGTTTTTCAACATCTACATTTCTAAGGCAAGAAAGTGGCTCAATTTCTATACCCTCGCTTATTACGTGAATGTTTTTTGGGTTGAATCCAAATCTTTGCAAATCTTTTTTTGTGCTTTCGGAAACAGTAATAACTTGATTACCCCGCAGAAGCCAAAGATAAACTGGTTCAAGCAAATAACCGATTAAACCAATCAAAAAAGGCATTTGATAAAACCAAATTTCCCGGCAAAGCTGATGAATAAAAATAATATTTTTCTCTTTCACATAAAATCTGCAAAAAAAAGGAATTGTATTGATTTCATCAATTACCAAGTCTGCCCAACCCTTCAAGTTTTTTCTATAATACTTGTAAGCTTGCCAATAAACCGTAAAACGATTGCCCAAACGGATAACCTTAAAACCATTCCTTGTCTCTTCTGAAACGCCTCCTAAAAAACCAGATACCAAGAAAATAATTTGATGGTTATTATCAACTAACCTTTTGGCTAACTCTTCGTTAACTATTTCCGCGCCGCCGGCAAGCGGATTTTTCCCATCTTTCCATGTAAACCAGATAATTTTCATATTAATCATTAAAATTAAGCTTATCTTTGATAACATAAATCGGCCGATTGCCGACTTCTTGGTAAATATTGCCTATATATAAAGCAATAAGACCAAGACAAATCAAAATTAGACCCACTAAAAATAGAATCACTAAAATCAAAAGCCCCAGATTGGAAAAATAAAGCCCCCACGGATCGCCAAAAATATATTTTTCCATTACCACAAACAAGCCTACTAAAGTTGAAGCGGAAACGATAAAAAAACCAGTGTAACCGGCTAATTTCAAAGGAAATAAACTATGGGTAGTAAAAGAAGATGCGGCCAAACGAAAAAGTTTTCTTAAAGAGTAACCGGCTTTGCCGCTTGTCCGCGCCGGTGCTTCAAAATAAACATGGGTCGTTTTAAAACCAAGCCAATCCAAAAGACCTCGCGTAATTCTGTTTCTTTCCGTAAAGCGGTTAAATTCTTTGATAACTTTTTCGTCAATCAGCCGAAAATCAGTCGCGCCAGAAACTAGCGGCGTTTCGCCAATGCGCTTCATAAGCCAGTAAAAAATTTTCGAGCCTGCTTTTTTGACAAAACCTTCACCATTATTTTTCTTCCTGACACCAATGACAATTTCGGCGCCTTCCTGCCAATGCTTTATGAACTCCGGAATAATTTTCGGCGGATGTTGAAGATCGGCATCTAGGACAATCACCGCCACTCCCCGCGCGTGGTGAAGCCCAGCCGAAGTAGCGCTCTCTTTGCCGAAATTTCGGGAAAATTCCAAAGAGCGGATATTTCTGTCCGCTTGAGTAAGTTTAGAGATAGCTTTCGCGCTGCCGTCCCGACTGCCGTCATTAATAAAAATCATTTCATAATTAAATTTATCTTCCAGCTTTTTCCAAACCCGGCAAAGCTCTTCATAAAGAAGAGGAATGTTGTTTTCTTCGTTAAAAACAGGAATGACGATCGAGATTGTTTTAACATTTGAAGGCATACTTTGGTTTTAAAACAAACAAATAATTCAAAAACATTGATCCGGTTAAAAAAAGTGACGACCAAAAAAGGGCTTTAACAAAAGCTTCTATATTTTGATGAGCGAGAGCGATAAAGATAATCTGAAAAATTATCGCGGCCAGAAAAAAACCGGCAAAAATCTTTCTGTTTGTTGCCACAAAAAAATGAACTAGGGCAATAGCCATGGCGATCATTCCCATCGAGGCGCCAAAAAGGGGCAGGAACGGAGCAATCGCCAGATATTTTGCGCCAAAAAAGATTTTGACAGTTAATTGAGGAAAAAAAGAAAAGAATAGAACAACCAAAAACGAAATTAAAAAAATAACAGGAAGTGAACGACTGATAATTTTGTGTTCCCTGCCGGAATTTTGAGTTTTTGCTTCTGCGACCAGCGGAAACATTACGGCCACAAAAGCGCTTGTGCCATAAAGAAGAATTTTGCCGATCGTTGAGAGGGCGGCATACTCACCGGCGGCGCTCGGGGAGAGATAATGTTTGGCCAAAATAACATCTATGTTGGATAAGATGGCGAGAAGTAAATTAACAAATAAAATGAAAACAAAATCACGAGCTAAAGGCCGCAAATTGAGACTCTTGTCATTTTCTTTTTGTAAAGACGGCTTAATCTGACGAAGAGTGTAAAAATAAGAAATAAGGTAAGAAAAAAACAAAGCCAGCATCACGCCCGGCACAAGAAAACCGAAAAGAACAAAAACAACAGCCAAAATCAGTTTAGAAGCGGCGGTAATTACCCCTTGCAAAGAATAAGAAAAAAAATTCTTAAGGCCCTGAAGAACGCCGATACTAACTGAGGAAACGAATGAAATCGGAATAATCAAACTGAAAATAAAAAGAATAATCGGTTCAATATTCAAAAATACCGACAATCGGGGTATAAAAAACCAAAAGATCGCGACCAGGCCAAGCCCGCTTATAAGAGCGATTTTTGTCAAAAGGCGAAATAATGATTTAGAGGCAAAACCGGAAGCGGGCACATGTTTAGACACAAACATGGTCAGGGCAGTTGCCGGAACACCGAAAATAATAAGGAGACCAAATAAGGTCACAATCTCTCCAAATTTACCCGGCCCCAAAAGTCGGCCCATGATGAGAGCAAAGACATAATTTACACCGCTGGCCACTAAAGCCCCGGCCATAACCAAGAAACTCCATTTTTCGTAGTAATTTTCCCGAAACCATTGACAAAACTTTGAAAGCATAATTTAATAAAGCCTCTTTTACAAAGCCTTATCAATCGCCTGAACGGGGCCGACACGTGATTACGTTATTGGTTTTTGCGTCCCCCGGCCCCGTTTAGACGACTGATAAAAAAGGAGACTCAAAAAAGAGAATCAAAAAAAACGCCCCCCCTCGTAATCGTGGTTGAGACGCAAAAGTTACTTTAATTATGACAGATAGATACCGGCTAGACAAGGGGATAGATAAAAATCAGGAATTACGGCGCTTGATCCGCAAACTGTTGCCGACGACACTGACACTTGAAAAAGCCATCGCAAAGGAAGCAATGATTGGATCCAAAAACCCGAAAGCCGCTAAAGGAATCGCGGCGGTGTTGTAGAAAAAGGCCCAGAAAAGATTTTGTCTGATGGTTTTAAAAGTAAGCTTCGCGAGATTGATTGCTTCCACCGCTTTCAAAGGACTGCCTTTAACAAGAACAATATTGCCGGCCTCGATCGCAATATCGGTCCCCGTGCCGACGGCGATGCCAAGGGTCGCCTCGGCAAGCGCCGGAGCGTCATTGATGCCATCGCCGACAAAAGCGACTTTTTTTCCTTTAGCTTGGAGTTCTTTGACTTTCGCGGCTTTGTCCTCCGGCAGGACCTCGGCTAAAACATTGGTAATGCCGATCTGCCGGGCAATCGCTTCAGCGGTCTTTTGATTATCCCCGGTCAGCATGATTGACTCAATTTTCATTTCTTTGAGTTTTTTAATGGCCTCAATGGAATCGGGCTTGATCGTATCGGCAATCCCGAATACCGCTATCGCTTTTCCGGCTTTTACTAAAAGAACGGCTGTTTTGGCTTCGTTTTCAAGGCGCGCGACAAGAGGCGCGCATTCCCCAACTGTTATTTTCTCTTCCGCAATTAATTTGGTCGTGCCGATAATAATTCGCTCGCCATCAATTTCACCCACAACACCCTTGCCCGGAATATTTTGAAAGTTTTTTACCGGCAGTTTCGCTATTTTTTCGCTTTCGGCGTATTTGGTAATCGCTTTCGCTAAAGGATGCTCTGATAAACCCTCAAGACTCCCGGCAAGACTAAGCGCTTTCTCGCGGGAGCCGCCGCCACAGAGAAGAAAATCCGTTACTGCCGGCGCGCCTTTGGTCAGCGTTCCGGTTTTATCAAAGATTAAAACGTCAATTTTCTTCGCCCGTTCGAGCGCTTCGCCATCTTTGATGAGAATTCCTTCTTCCGCCCCCTTGCCAGTGCCGACCATAATCGCGGTTGGCGTCGCCAAGCCAAGCGCGCAAGGACAAGCAATAATAAGCACAGCCACGGCCGGAATGATGCTCGCGGCTAAATTGCCGGAGAAAAGAAACCAGCCGACCGCGGTCGCAAGAGCGACCGCCAAAACAACAGGCACAAAAATACCGGAAACCTGATCAACCAATTTTTGGATCGGCGCTTTCTTTGTCTGCGCTTCGGTCACAAGTTTTATAATCTGCGCCAGCATCGTGCCCTCCCCAACCCGCCGCGCTTCCATCACGAGCGCGCCGTCAAGATTAATGGTGGCGCCGTAAACCAAATCGCCTGTTTTCTTTGTCACCGGCAGGCTCTCGCCGGTCATCATTGATTCATCAATTGTGCTGACTCCCTCGATAATTTCGCCATCAACGGGAATTTTCTCGCCGGGTTTGACGAGTAGCCGATCAGAAACTTTGACCGCCTCTACGTCTATCTCCTTTTCGCCAGCCGGCGTAATTAGCCGCGCCTTCTTGGCGCCGAGCTTGATCAGCTTTTCAATCGCCGCCGAGGCCCGGCCCCGGCTCCGCAATTCAAAAAATTCGCCAAGAAGAACAAGGGCGGTGATGATAGCGCCGGTTTCGAAATACAAATCTTCGCCGCGGCTCATCGCAAAAAAGCTGTAAACAAGGGCGGTGAGGGTGCCAAGCGAAATGAGGGTATCCATGTTCGCCCGGAAGTGGCGAAGCTGTTTAAGCAAGCCTTTGTGAAAATCTGAGCCGAGGAAAAGAATGGCAATCGTGCCGATCACCGCTTGCAACCAGACGCCAAGGTCATAACCAAAGATTTCCAAACCAAATTTAATATTAAATACCGCTAAAATAAGAATAAGAACCGCCAAAACGATCGCGGCAGTCACTTTTTGCTTCATCGCCCGCAGTTCTTTTTCCGTCTTTTGATGGTGGGCATGCTCGCCAACAGCTTGTTCCGTCACCACGCTGTAGCCGGCTTTAGCGACCGCGCCGTGGAGAGCGTGTTCCGAGGTTTGATTTTCGTCATAAGTGACCGCTGCTTGATTGGTCGCGAAATTAACACTTGCTTCTTCCACTCCTTTCGCTTCCTTCAGAGTTTTTTCAATGACAATGGCGCAGGAAGCGCAGTGCATGCCGGAGATTGTAAAAATTTTCTTTTGCATAAAATATAAAAATTTAATCGACTACATTAATAACTCCATTAAACATTCCCATCCGGCAAGTGAAAGCAAGCGGGCCGGCTTCCTCGGGGGTAAATTCAATTACATTTTCTCCCAATTGAAAAACTTTGGAAATTTTCAATTTGGGAATGACTATATTTGCCGCGCAGCTGTAAAGCGTCGTTGATTCGACAACCAACCGCACCGGAACGCCCTTTTTGACCGTTATTTTATTCGGCTTATAACCATTGGCCAATTGAGTGATCCAAACGACTTGAACACTGTCGTTTATTTCCGCCACCATGCCTTGGTTTGTCTTTTTAAAATCAGAAAACTTCGGCAAAGAAAAACCCGTCAAAGAAAGTCCGCTTGATAAATTAAAAAACCCGAGAAGAATCACGACCAAGCCGGCAAATTTGAAAAATGACCGGGCAAAAGCGCCGCGAGTGATACTCGTCAAACCGCCGATCCCAAGCAGGCCCGGCGCTGTCCCTAAAGCAAAAATGCTCATGATGATCACCCCGGCGACGAAACTGCCGGTGCTCAAAGCATAAATTTGCATCGCTTGGGTAAAACCGCAAGGCAAAAAGAAAGTAAGACTGCCTAAAACGAAGGATTTCAGATGGCTGTATTCCTTAACCTCTTTTCCCAATCCTAAAGTTTTTGCGAGACCTGCCGGTAAAGTTAATTTGAAGCGGTTAACGGCCGGGAATATTTCAATCAGACGCAGTCCTAGAAAGAGCATAAAGATTCCGGCAAGAGCAATGAAAACACCGGTTAACGAATTGGAAAAATTAACAGAGGAACCGAGCAAACCGATCAGTCCGCCCAAGGCGGCGTAACCAATCACTCGACCTAAATTAAAAAAAAGATGCGGTCGAAATTTTTGAATGACGCTCGCTTCCGGATGCTTTTCGGCATGTCTGGCTGATAAGCCTAAAACGAGTCCGCCGACAATCACCATACAACTTGAAACACCGGCCGTTAAACCAATTAGTAAAATAACCGGGTAGGTCGGCTTGTCGCCAAAATTAAAATAAAAATCAACAAGGCCCGTCGTTTTGAAGAAAACATACAAAATAAATAACACGCCGGCGGCCTGAAATAATTCTTGATAGTCTTTTTTAACCGGTTTGAAGGACTCTTTGTCGCCAAGCCGATAACCGGCATTGCGAACCGCCTCTTCGATTTCTTTTTCCGGAGGCGGACTACCCTCAAAATATAAAACGACTTCCCCTTTTTTTTGATTGGCCTTTACCCTTGTCACCCCTTCGAGAACACGGAGCCTTTCTTCGACAAGAAGCTCGCAGGAAGCGCAGTGCATGCCTTTGACGTGAAATTTGTAAGTTTTCTCAGCCATAGAATTTAATCCGCACCTGATTATGCCGATTGTATAATAATTTTATAAATTAAACTAATAATCTCGACCTTTAATTAAGCATCAGCAATTCTTCAATTCCGCTCAAGACTTAACAGCAGTTTTTCATTTTTTCTTCCAGCTCTTTGGCTTGCTCTGTTTTTTCTTTTTCCGATTCGATCCTGCGTTTTTTAAAGCTAAATGTTGCCACTATGGCCAAAAACGCGGCGATTGTAAAGAACAGCCATTTATTCGTGATTAAGCTGTAGAACGCCGAAAATCCGGAAATGACAAATACTGTTTTCCAGAGCAAGCCAAAATTTGGCTTGATAAATTTTTCCAATTTAGACATGAGACCAACGACCGTTCCGCCCATGAGAATTGCAATTGGCAACTGATAGCTCGTGGCTGACAAATTGCCAGCAAGCATCCCGATTAAGAGCCAAAGCCAAGTTAAAGCCACTCCGGCGCAAATCGGGCAGATCTTGAATGGCAGTTTTTTATTAACAAGCCAAACCGCAAGCGTAATTATTAAGATTGAAACAATCGCGGTGATCATGGTGATAATTTAACAGGTTATCTTGCTATCGGCTCCGGTGATTTATTTCTATTTACTTTAATAAATTTAATTATAGTCTCTTCGTCATATTGTTCCAACTTTTGCAATCGGCCCCATGACGCCAAAGCGATTTTTGCGTCATTTTTTTCACGGGGCGTTACCACAACGCTTTGTGGGTAACGGCGGCCTAAGTCTTGCAGTTTTATCTTCGTGCTTTCATCAATATCCTTGTAAGAAATCCAAATACCGCCATGCTCCAAGTTGTGGATAAGTTGCTCATCCGGCAACTCCTTGTCATTAAAGCCCCAATTTGCCGACTCCGCGTAATGCCAGCCCGATGTGGGCGGGTTGGAATTATATTCCGGGTGAACGGCTCCAACGGTAATATGCTCCCTGCCTTGAATGGGAACGGCTTCGCCCGACTGGCTCTTTTCTGCTTTCTTTGAAAGCAGAGAAAGCCAATAGAAACCTCCGACAACAGCAATAATAACCAAGGCCCAAATAATAATTTTTTTCATGATATTTTTTGTGATTTTAATTGCTAATAATAGTTATAATTTTTACAGCAGGAATATAATTACACCAAGAATAATCATGGCGATTCCGCCGGCAAACCGCATCAATTTCTTTTCTTTGTTTTGCCACGCCTCAACCTTATTAAGCAGATATTTTCGACTGGCAATGGCAAGAATTATGACAAGCGGCAAGACAAAAATAATGTTGTAGAAGAAAAGATAACCAACGCCTTTAAGATAAGTCACATTATCGTGAAGCAACCCAAGAATCATCAGGTAAGGACCGCCGGTGCAGGGAAATTCACATAGCCCAACCAAAATGCCGAGAACGAAAGCGGCCGGCATAGACGCCTTTTCCATCACTCGCGCAAGCAAGCCATGACTGAATTTTGGAATACGCAATTTAATCGGAGAATTTGGAAACAGTTCCTGAGTCAGATTAATCAAACCGAGAACTATCAAAAGCCCGGCGCCGATTTTGCCCATAAAGTGCGGCGTGTTGAAGATGTGCAAAGCTTGCAATATGCCAAGCCCGATCAAAATATAAGCCGTAAAAACTCCGAAGATATAAACTCCGCCGATTTTGAGAATACTTGATCGCATCTTTCCAATAGAGAGAAGAAAAGCGATGGTCAGCAAGAGAATTGAGAAAGCGCAGGGATTAATGCTGTCGACAAGAGCGGTAATTCCGACAAGGGGCAGAAGCCACTTGCCGCCATCGCTAATATTCCAAATAACGGAAGATGCGCCGGTAGAAAATTTTAACGCAACAGCTAATCCGATCACCGCAACCGCGGCAATAATAAGCCACCGTATTGCGTTTGGTTTCGCCTTGCTCTCTTCGTCTTGGCAGCAACTATTTTTATTTTCATTTTCCATAACTAAGGTGTGACAACGGCCTCAAACTTAAGTACGGTTTGAGCGCCGGCATCATCTTCGAGATAAATTTCTCTTTCAATTCGGCCGACTCCAGCCGGGCCATGCGCGTTTGGATCAAATTCCGCGGTGATTATCGCTTCTCCGCCGGCGGGAATTTCCATATTGGCTTTCGGCACCAGGCCGTGCCCAGGCATGCCAAATGGTCCTTTTGTGCTTCCGCCAACTGCAATAGAGGCTGATGTGCACATGCAGGAAGTATAAACTTTGGCAATATTAATGGAACGGGATGTGTTATTTTTCACCGTAAAATCATGCTTCACGTTGCTGTTTTTCATCGATATTTCCCCAAAATTATAAAATGTTTCAGGCGCTTCGAGGGCATACCCTGATTCCGCTTCGCCGGTCTTATGATAGTTATCGCCAGAATTGGTACCCGAAAAATTGGTTCCGGCCACGGCATTTGCTTCATCGCTTTGATTTGGACCCGGTTTGGCAAGCCAAATGATCCCTCCGAAAATTATTACAAGTGTAACAACTGATAGAATCTTATTTTTATTCATGGTTAATTTTGAAATTAAAATTAAATAAAAACCTTAATAATAAGGTTTAGAAAACATAACTGAAACTTTAATTAAAAGATTTAGTTATGTTTTATTTTAAAATAGACGGACTATTCTCAAAAAGTGAAAGCCAGTGAATAAATTTTCTAAGATTTGATTTTAAATTACTATTTGTACGCTTAAAATTCAAACCGGATAAAATGAACGCGGTAACGTTGTGTTGGGAAAGAATTCTTGCGACAAAAACCAAGACTAGTAAAAATGAAATCAGCAAAAGAGTGTTTTGGAAAACAGCCAAAGAAAATTTCTGAAACGCATCAAAGTGAAAATTAATAGAGGCGAGAGGACTCATGCTCTCCGGGCAAATAGCGCCGTTAATAGCCGCCGCAAGACAGTCTTGTCTATGCTCGTTCATATTCCCCATTAAAAAGACGCCAAAAATGGCCAGGGAAGCAAAGACCAAGAAGATAACGATCGATAAACCCGATTTCATGTTAATTGCTTGGGGTATTTTAGGCCGCGGCGGGCGCTTCTTCTTTTTTCTTTTCCCGCGAAACATGGATTTTAGGCGCATCAAGCAGTTTCTCGGAGACGAGCATGTTATGGACGGTGGCGGAAGGACTTACGCCGACCGAAAGCCAGTGACGCGCGCGCTCGGCCTTCAACCTCACCTCCCCGCTCTTGGGATTATAGGAACCGATTTCTTCAATAAAATTCCCGCTTTGCGGAGCTTTTTCTGATTCAATAACAACAATTCGAAAATGCGGATCATTGGCCCGACCGATTCGTTGTAATTTCATTTTTAACATATCGTCATCTTAACAAAAAAGATTAAGAAGTCAAATGCTTCATGCTAGACTATATTCCATGAACGCGATCTTCACTCTCTTCGGCACTTCGATAGCGATCGCCAGCATTTTAACCGGTTTAGCTTTTCTTGGTCAAAAACCGCCGGCAATAAAGCCGGCGCGTAATGAAGCAATCGCCATAAGCGCGACGCCCTCACTGCCGGCGCCAAGTGTCGCGCCGACACAAAGTATCGGCGTCGAACTCGGCTTTGTTGGCGACATTATGCTTGATCGCGGCGTTTTGCAAAGCGTCGAAAAAAATTTCAATGGCGACTTCCGTCATCTTTTTGATAATTTGGCGTTCTTAAAAGATTACGATATTTTATTCGGCAACCTTGAAGGCCCTGTCTCTCTCTCAGGGCAAAATGTCGGCAGTAAATGGTCGTTTCGAATGAAGCCGGTTGTCACCGAAGTTTTGGCCGAGGCAGGTTTTGACATCCTGTCGCTCGCCAATAACCACATGGGTGACTGGGCAAGCGAAGCAATGCTTGATACGCTTGATTATTTGAAAATGACTGATGTTATGTTTACTGGTGCCGGTGCCAATTTAGCGGCAGTAAAAAAACCAACCATTATCAAAAAAAATGGTTTGCGAATTGGCTTTTTAGCTTTTTCCGATGTTGGTCCGGCGTGGCTTGCCGCGAAAGAAAATACGCCGGGTATTTTAATTATTCGCGATAATTACAAAGACATTATCAAAAACGCCGCAGAAAATGTCGATGTTCTTGTCGTGTCAATGCACTGGGGCGAGGAATATAAAACAAGATCGAATACCCGAGAGCAAACACTCGGTCATGGGGCAATCGAGGCCGGGGCAAAAATTGTCATCGGGCATCACCCTCACGTGATCCAAGAGATCGAAAGGTATCGGGGCGGCCTCATTGCCTATAGTCTTGGCAACTTTATCTTTGATCAATATTTCAGCGAGGAAACAATGCGGGGAAAACTTCTTGAATTGAAGCTGGCCAAAAATCCTTTTACCCAGAAAGCAGACATTACAGAAACAAAAGAAAAACTCATCAAACTTAATAAATTTTTCCAGCCAGCCGAAATCATCGAAACAAAAAATTACATCGAGTCAGTGAAAGAAACAGCCAAATCCGCGATACCGAATGTCGTGACGACCCCCTGCCCCGCCGGCAATAGCGACCAGGATTTTCTTCTTTTTAACATCAATCCTAAAAATGGTATTGGCAATTTCATACCAAAAGACCTTGTGCCAATAGCCGAAACAAATTGTCTTCGCCGTGAGGCCGCTCGAGCATTTGCCTTAATGCAAAATACCGGAAAAGATGAGAATCTCTCTTTTTCGATCACCTCCGGCTTTCGCGACGAAACTTGGCAAAAAACACTTTATGAAAACTGGTCGAAAGCAAACGCCGCGGCAACCTTTTTGGCCGTTGCCAAACCGACTCACTCCGAGCATCAGCTAGGCACCGCTTTGGACCTCACCACGGGTGCGATCGGCAATTTAGCAGGAAGCGATTTATTCGCAACAACCAAAGAATACGAATGGCTCACCGCCAATGCTTACAAATACGGCTTTGTTTTAAGCTATCCGGCCGGAAAAGAGCTCATCACCGGCTATAAATTTGAACCGTGGCATTGGCGCTACGTCGGCCTCGAAATGGCCAAGAAAATCAAGGAAACCGCCGGCACGCTTTTGGAAACCCTCTAGCAATCAACACGTGTTCCTAAAAGTTTTTGATGGTGAAAGAGGCGTCGCTTTCATCAACTGCTTGGAGTATCTTAGTGCCGGTCAAGCACGGATCATTTGGCACTGGTAAGCCTGAGCACGGCGGAGTGCCGGTATAAAGTGCCGCTTTAATTTTTGTTTGAAAACTAGTGTTAGTCGGGTAAGGCAGGCCAGCGTCAGAGCAGCCCCAAGCCGCATCGCTAATTTTCCAATTGTAACTGCTTTGCGAGACATCAATTTTCCCGCCAAAACATTCGCCGCTGTAAGGACCACCGAAAGTCGTCAGCCAGATCCAGGAATCCGGCGAGGCGCCCGTCACCTGCCAAGAGACGTTTCGGGTTTCGCCGATTTTCCAAGTCTCGCCACCGTTGGGCGAAACAACTTTTATTGAAGGTGCGGTCGAAGCCCCGCTTGCACAAAAACTATCAGAAACAATCTCAAAGCCGCCTCCTATCCCAACATCTACTGGAACACCGCACTCATTTTTTTGTCTCCAACTATAAGAGGAGTAAATCGTCTCTAACCCACTAGGCCATATTTTACAGCAAACTAATCCTGTTTCTGGAGTAGTATTTTGAGACAAAGCAACAATTTTAGCAAAAGTTTTTTTGCCAGCTAAACCGTCAGCGAAAAGACCATTGGCTCGCTGGAAGGCAACCAAGGCGCCGAAAGTTTTCCGGCCAAACTTGCCGTCGGCTATTCCCGGATTAAATTCCTGACTTGCCAGAAACTGCTGAAGCATTAAAACGCAATTGCCTGTTCTGGCTTTGTTGTAGCCGATGGTAGAACAGCTTCCGAAGTCAAAACTTTGAGCCGAGGCTTTTGGAACAATCAAAAGTGTTAATCCAAGAATTGATAAAACAAAAATAATTTTTAATTTGTTCATAGTTCTAATATTTGAATGATGACTATTTATAATAAACTTTATCGAGGTTCAACCTCGATAGTAACATTAATACCAATATTCTACCCCCCGCTCTAAAATAGCAAGGGTATAAGGTATCTGACCCCTATTTATTTCGCAATCGCCACCGCTTCATCGATTTTGACCGATAGTAGCCGGGAGGCGCCTTCAGTCATCATCACGCCATAAAGAATATTGGCCCGGATCATCGTTTCGCGATTATGGGTTACCACCACCAATTGGGAAGATTTGGCGAGCCGTTCGAGCATGTCGCCGTATTTCTTGGAATTGGCTTCATCAAGCGCGGCGTCAGTTTCATCAAGAACAAGAAACGGCGGCGGATTGACCGCGCTCATGGCAAACAAAAGCGCGATTGAAACAAGCGAGCGTTCGCCGCCCGAAAGGGCGTGAAGATCGCGGGTCTTTTTATGCGGCAGACGAATGTTTATTTCAACCCCTTTTTTCCCTTCCCCTTCTTCGTCTTCTTTTTTTTCTTCTTTGACTGCGACGAGCTTCGCTTCGCCACCGCCGAAAATAACGCTAAAAAATTCCAAAAATTTTTCACTGATTTTTTTAAGACCGGCCATGAACTCCTCCTCGATTTGCTCGCGAGTCCGATCCATCACCGAAAGAAGATCCTTGGTGCTTTTTTTGAGATCTTCAATTTCATGGATTAAAAATTCTTCACGTTTGCTTAATTCCTCGTATTCTTTGAAAACCTCCGGCGCGCCTCCGCCGAGATCTTCGAGCTTTATTTTTAAACGCTCGATTTGCCGGCGGCGATCTTCTTGAACAGAGCGAGGGGCGGTATTTTTTTCAAAATGAACTTCACCGAGAACGGCCTTAACCTCTTTAATATCTTCAGCCAGTGAATTCTGGTTTTGACTGTTTGTTCCTTCTTTGAGATTGATAATTTGGAGACCGCTTTCAAATTCGCGCTTTTTCATAAGCGACTCAAATTGCTTTTTTTCTTGTTCCCGCAAAAGAACCTCTTTGGTTTTGTGTTCTTCTTCCAAACGGCGGATTTTTTCCCGATGTTTTGATTCTTTGGCTTCAATTTCATTAATTTCGGCGGAAATTTTTTGTTTTGACTGCTTGATTTGATTGATCTCTTCAGTCAAAAGCTCGCGATCTTTCTTGGTGTCAAACTGGATGAGAAAATTCTTGGTTTCTTCCCGGATTTTTGCAAGGGTGCCGGTTATTTCCGGCAAACTGCGGCCATTTTCAAGCGCCCAATTAAGATACCCGGTGAGATCGGCTAAAAATTTGCGAAGTTCCGTTAAGCTAACCGAGGTGATTTTGCTGCCTTCGCTCGTAAGGGTTGATTCCTTTACTTCAATCATTCCTTCGAGCCGGCCGAGATGCTGTTTTAGATTTTCCTTGATTTGAGTGATCTCAAGAAGGATTGAGGTTTCTTCCTTGATTTTAGCATCCTCCGGGAAAGACGCCGCCTCAACTTTTGAAACAATTGTTTTTTCAATAAAGACAAGTTCTTTTTCCAAGCCTTTTTTCTCCTTTTGGATCGCCTCTTTTTCTTCAAGAAGATAAGCTGATTCGGCACCAAAGTAGCTCTCGGCTAAAATTTTAAGATCTTGTTTAAATTTCTCCCGTTCTTCGATTTTTTCGACTTGCTTCTTTAGAAATTTCAGGTGCGGGCTGATCTCGCGGCGCAATAATTCGGTTTCTCTAAGATTTTCTTCCGTTTTTTTAAGTTTCCGCTCGCTTTCTTTCAGGCGATATTGATAAACCCGGAGACCGAGCGCATCTTCAATCATTTCTCGAGTCATTGGCGGCGGCACTGAAAGGATGCGGTCGGCTTCACCTTGAGAAATGATGTTATGAGCAGAACTGCCAAGGCCAACACTGGCCAGAAGTTCATGAATATCTTTCAGCCGAACTTCACTACTATTGATCGAGTAAGTATTAATGCCGTCTTGATACGCTTCGCGAGCAACGATAATTTCGTCAAAATCAAGATTGATGTTTTCCGCTAATTTAAAATTGCGTTTTTTGTTATCAAAATAGATCGCTACTTTCGCCCGCCGCAGAGGCAAAGAGTTTTTGCCACCTTTGAAAATAAGATCAGCGCCGGATTTCCCTCGAAGCAATTTCATTGACTGCTCGCCAAGAACAAAACGCATCGCTTCAACGACATTCGATTTACCGCTACCATTAGGACCAACAATAGCAACAATAGACGCCGGGAAATTAAGAGTTGTTTTATTGGCAAAAGATTTAAAACCGCTGATTTCGAGTTTCTTTAACATAATTATCGCCAATGATTGAGTTCGATCGCCCGAAGAGCCGCCGCCGTTTCCGCTTCTTGTTTGGATCGGCCCTGCCCTTCGGCGACAAGCGTCTCGCCAAAATAAATCCCGGAGATGAAAATTTTGTTGTGATCAGGTCCTGATTCCCGAAGCACTTTGTAAGCCGGTGTGACCCCGAAATGCTCTTGTGCCATTTCCTGGACAAAACTCTTTGGATCGCGCCAGAGGCCTTTGGTCACCACATCATCGAGGCGCGGCAAAACAAACTCTGTGACAAATTTTTCGGCCACCGTATAACCACTATCAAGGTGAATGGCGCCAATGAGCGATTCAACCGTATTAGCCAGAATATATTGCCGCGCTTTGCCGATATCTTTGGTCTCACCGCGGGAAAGAAGCAAAAATTCACTAAAGCCGAGTTCTTTGCCAACTTCCGAAAGCACGATGGCGTTGACAACGCCGGCCCGATAAGCCGTCAATTCACCCTCTTGTTTATCAGGGTATTTTTTATATAAAAAATCGGTGACGATAAGCTCGAGGACGGCGTCTCCTAAAAACTCAAGCCGTTCATTATGAGCCAGTCGAAAACCGGGATTTTCATTAAGATAAGACCGGTGAACAAAGGCCTGAAGCAGGAGGTCTTTGTTTTTGAAGCTAATGCCAATTTTTGACTCTAATTTTTTTAAATCCGCCATTTTTTTTAGAATTACGGAAATAATAGCGGCAAAACACGTTTCGCCGGGCACGAATATTTGCCTACTGGCAAATTTCTCCCGCTCAGGCCGTCGCCCTCCGCGAGTCCCGGCTCAACATATTTTGCCGCTTTATGTAGAAACATATTTTCGTAATTAATTTAACCGGTAATAATTTTTATACCTTTCATGATAATCGGCAAAATGTCGTCATAAATTTTAAGATCAGCAATCTCGTCGAAGGTAAACCATCTCGCGTTATCAAGACCTCCGCTTGAGGCCAATTTTAATTCAGCAAGAGGTGTTTCCGCTAAGAAATACATTACCCGTTTGCGAATTTTTCCTTTTTCCGGATGATTAGCCACGTATTCGTTTTCTCCGAGTTTTTCCCGGATCATAATCTCAAGGCCGAGTTCTTTCTTGATCTCGCGCGCGGTGCAGGCTTCTTCGGTCGGACAATCGGAAGTTTCCTCAATGCCGCCTTTAGAGAGCGTCCAGTAGCCGAAGATGTCGTGGACAAGCGCCAATTTTATTTCCTTGCCGTTCCTCGCAAAAATCACCGCGCCGCCAAGCTTCTCCACCGGCAATTTGGAGAAATCAACCGGCTCTTTCTTTTTGCTCATTTGTTCTTTGCCCGGTTCGCCGATTTCCCGGTAAACAGCGCCGAGAACGCCGTTTATGAATTTGCCGCTGTTTTCACCACCAAAATTTTTAGCCAGCTCAATCGCTTCATTAATCGCCACTTTCGGCGGGACCTGGGTCCGATCGCCAAACAATAGCTCCGCCAACCCTAAACGAAGAACATTCCGATCAACAGCCGAGATTTTTTCAAGCGGCCATTCCGGCGCCGCTTTAGTGATAATTTGATCAATAACTTCTTTATTTTTGATGACAAGACCAATAAGGTCGCGGATGAATTTGGAGCTTTCTTCTTCAAGGCCCGGCGCGAATTCTTTTTCATTGCGGGCAATTATTGGTTCAATATCGCTTTGTTTAAGCGCGCGGAAATCCCACTCGAAGAGGGTTTGCAGCACAATTGACCTTGCAAGATGACGAGTTGCCATATTGATTAAAGAACAAATTATTAATTAATTTTTAATTTACTTTGTTGTTTTAGCGCTCTTTTTCTCCTTTTCTTTGCCTTTTTCTTTTTTGCCAACCGGACTGATTTCAAGCACTTTTCGGCCACGGTAGTAGCCGCAGGTTTTGCAAACGGTGTGCGGCATGTTTTTAGCGCTGCAATTGGCACATGTTGAAAGAAAGGCCGCCTTAAGAGCATGGTGGCTCCGGCGGTTTCGGGTATGAGCTCGGGTATGTCGCATTCTGACTACCATAGTATCTTTATCCTAAGCCAATTTCGGCAAAAAAGCAAATAAAAAACCCCTGCGGTTTGCAGGGGCTTGGGAGAAATCAATCTAATCCTCATCAAATTTCGGTTCTTTTCGTTTAGGCGGTGATTCCTCTTTTTTCGGCTCTTCTTTTTTGAGCTCAAGGTGAGCCGGCTGAGAAATACTATCCGTTTTCGGTTTGTCTACCTTTTCTGGCGATAACTCTTCCTTTTTGGGCTCTTCTTTCATGGGCTCTTCTTTTTTCGCCAGCGCTTCTTCTTTTTTCGCCTTCTTTGCTTCTTTTTTCTCAAAACTTGAAGAGGTCCCTAATGTTTTTTTCTGAAACATCGATGCCCGGAAAAGGTCAATGTCAATCAGGCACTTATCCAATTCTTTCTGCAAAGAATCTTTAAGGACTTCCAGTGATTTATTTTTCACTGAAAGCTCTGCAATCACCTGATAAGCATTGACGGAATCAGCTAGAATTTTCTTTTGCCGTTTCTGCCAGGATTGTCTTTCTTTCAAAAGAGAATCCCTCGTCACAAAGGCGTCGGCACATTTAATGGCAAGATTGTCGTACTTTTTAATCTTCTCAAGGTCTTTGTCACTCGGGGCGCCGGTAACACGATTTTCAAGTGTGGCGTTTAAGTCCTTGAGGTTTGTATTTTCTTTCGCCAACCTTGCATTGGCGGTTTCAAGATCCTTGCAGTGCTTTGATTTGAGATTTGATTCGAGAATCGAGCAGGAAGGAAGCCAGATGGCTGAAATTGCCAATAAAAAGAATGGTTTTTTCATTTCGGTATGTTATTGGTTGATTTTGAAAAACAAGTTTGACTTCTTGCAGTTTACATTAAAAATTAAGGGGAGTCAAGGGTTAAGATTAAAAATTGACAAGTATAAAAATACGGCGAGATTCAACTCGCCGTAAATATTGATTTTCATTTTTTATCTTGCGCCGCCTGCAGTAATTTGGTGACTGCTTCGCGCGACAGGTAATTTATTTTCATCTCCCCTTTTGATGGCACGATCACCTGGTTGACATCTAGATGGAGATGGCCGCTGTGACCTGGCTCTGAAGCATTGAGGCCGCTTTTTCCTACTTTCCCCAAATAATCCCCGGCCTGCACTGACTCGCCTGTTTTTACTTCAATTTCTGCTAGATGCGCATAACGGTAAAGCCGGTTAAGTTGGGGCGAGTAAATCATTATTGTATTACCGCCACGCAAAGACGAGGTACTCTCTGAATCAACCCGAGACCAGGAATTTTCCGACAACACTACAACTCCATCGCTTATAGAGGAAATTATTGCTCCTTCGGCCGCAAATAAATCTACGGCATCTGGATGATTCTTTCCTTTGCCGAAATCTAGTTGTTCAAGCGGGGCTTTTTCTTCAACACTGAACTGACTTGTAGAAAAAGTGACCGGGAAATGCTCGAAAAAATCTTGACTAAATTCCACTGGCAACTGCTTTAAGATTTTTTTAATCGTCTGACGCCCGATATTGTCTGCGTAACCTGCATTCCCTAATTTTTTCTTAAATTCTTCAGAGTAAAAGAGAGCAGAAACTAAATATGGATTCGACAAGGTCGCTTTGAAATTTTTTCCGCGGACAATAGTTGCGGCATGATTTTCCCAGTCAAGAAGATGAGCGTTTTCACCGGCCACTGTTTTTTTGCGGTTTATTTTTTTTGGCTTACTCTCTTTTGCTTTTGGGACTTTTTCTTTCACAACCAAAGAAGCGGGGCTTGGTTTTTCTTCTTTCAAAAAGAATCCGCGATAAACCTCCACGTTGACAAGGCATGCATCAAGTTCTTCTTTCAAGGATTCGATTTTGATTTCGAGCGCCTCATTTTTAAACGACAATTCTGCAAGAACTAAGAAAACATTGACTGAATCCGCGAGAATTCGCTTATGCCGTTCCTGCCAGACCTGTCTTTCTTTGATGAGCGAATCACGAGCGATAAAAGCACCGACACATGTGATAGCAAGTTGATTGTATTTTTCTATTTGCTCAACTTGTTTAGGGTCGATGGCCGAATCGCGTTTTTGAAGGGCAGTATTTGCTTCTTTGAGCAATTTGTTTTCTTTTTGGAGTTTGGTTCTTTTTGATTCAAGATTCTTGGAATACTTCGATTGGAAAATTGGCGCACAGGAAGAAAGGAAAAAAGCAAAAATTGACAGGAAAAACAGGATTTTATTCATTAACTGTAATATTATTGGTTGATTTTGAAAAACAAGTTTGACTTCTTGCAGTTTACATTAAAACTGTTCAAAAGTCAAGAAGAGCATTTTCATTTTCGTGCTAAAATTTTCTTTATGGAAAAAAATTTAGACAATCTCCGTCATTCCCTCTCTCATCTCCTCGCGGCGGCGGTGCTTGAACTCTATCCCGGCACAAAACCCACTCTTGGCCCGCCAGTGGAAGACGGCTTTTACTATGACTTTGATTTTACCGCGCCGCCTTCTGAAAAAGATTTGCCAAAAATAGAAAAGAAAATGCGCGAGATTTTAAAGACCTGGACCACATTTGAGGGTAAAGAAATCACCCCCGAAGAGGCCAAAAAGATATTTAAAGGCAATCCTTATAAACTCGAACTGATTGAGGAGATAAAAGAACGGGGAGAAAAGATAACTCTTTACACTTCTGGAAAATTTACAGATTTATGCAGAGGCGGCCACATCGAAACAATGAAGCATATCGATCCGACCGGTTTTAAAATCGACCGATTGGCCGGCGCCTATTGGCGGGGAAATGAAAAAAACAAACAGCTCACCCGCATTTACGGCCTTGCTTTTGAAACAAAAAAAGATTTGGAAGATTATATTGTTCGCAAGGAGGAGGCAAGCAAGAGAGACCACCGCAAAATCGGCAAAGAAATGGAAATTTTTGCCTTTGACGATGATGTCGGCGGCGGACTTGCCCTTTGGCTGCCAAACGGCACTGTGATCGCCGAAGAACTTGAAAATCTCGCGAAAGAAACAGAGTTTCAAGCAGGTTATGTCCGCGTGAAAACCCCGCATCTCGGCAAAGAATCGCTTTATCTCAAAAGCGGCCATCTTCCCTATTATAAAGATTCAATGTACCCGCCGATGGAATATGAGGAAACAAAATACTACCTCAAAGCAATGAATTGCCCTCATCATCATAAAATCTATGCGGTGAGACCAAGGAGTTATAAAGAATTGCCTCTGCGCTTGGCCGAATACGGCGCCGTGTATCGCCACGAAAAATCCGGCGAGCTTTTTGGCCTCATGCGCGTCCGAGGCATGAATATGAACGACGCCCATATTTACTGCACCAAGGAACAATTTGCCAAAGAATTTGAGGCCGTTAATGAGATGTATTTGAAATATTTTAAAATTTTTGGGATTGAAAAATATGTCATGCGTTTTTCTACTCATGATCCAAAAAAACTTGGCGAAAAATATGTCAACGAGCCGGCGCTTTGGAAAGAAACCGAGGATTTAGTCAGACAAGTTCTTATCGATTCCAAAATCCCTTATGTTGAAATTCCTGATGAAGCCGCGTTTTATGGCCCTAAAATTGACGTGGAGATTTGGTCAGCGGTCGGCCGCGAATTCACTCTCGCCACCAACCAGGTCGATTTTTCGAGCCCGCGACGATTTAATCTGACTTATACAACAAAAGAAGGTAAAGAGGAATTTCCTCTGATCATCCACCGCGCGCCGCTTGGCACCCACGAAAGATTCATTGGTTTTCTCATTGAGCATTACGCCGGCCACTTCCCGACCTGGCTCGCCCCGACCCAAGTAGCCGTTTTAAACATCAGTGAAAATCAAGAGTCTTACGGGGAAGAAATCGCCAAAACGCTTCACGCCGAGAAAATTCGGGTGAAATTTTTCAATGAAAACGACAGTCTGGGCAAGAAAATAAGAAAGGCAAAATTGGAACGGATCCCTTATCTTATCGTCGTTGGCGACAAAGAAAAGAGCGCGAAAACAATGAACGTTGAAGGACGGACTCAAAAATATGAAGGGCTTAAACTAGAGGAATTTAGGAAAATTATTAAGGAAGAAATAAAAGAGAGAAAATAAAAAGGGAAGGAATTATTAACCGTCATTAAAAAAACATCGAGATAAAATTTAAACCGCTTTTATCTTAAATATCAACTTCGGCTAATTTAGCATTTGTTTGGATGAAGGCCTTGCGCGGCGCCACTTCTTCACCCATTAAAATATCGAAGGTTTTATCCGCTTCTTTAGCGTCGAGAATCGTGACTTGCTTTAGAATTCGCCTCGCCGGATCCATTGTCGTTTCCCAAAGTTCTTCGGGATTCATTTCACCTAAACCTTTATAGCGCTGGATGTAGACCTTGGCTTCTTTTTTGACTTTTTCTTCCTTGCCTTTTTCGGGAGTTTCTTCCTCCCCTTCGGGTTTAGCTGCTTCTTCCTGACCGGCGATTTTAAGACCTTTGGTCAGTTTGTTTTTCTCTTCGTCGGAAAAAGCGTATATTATTTCCTTGCCTTTGCGGATTTTATAAAGCGGCGGCTTTGCGATATAAAGATACCCTGCTTCAATGACGGGTCGGAAATATCGGTAAAAGAAAGTCAAAAGAAGTGTCGTGATATGGGCGCCATCAACATCGGCATCAGTGGCAATAATAATTTTCTTGTAACGGATTTTATCAAGTTCAAATGTTTCAGCGATTGAGGTACCGAGAGCGATGATAAGCGATTTGACTTCATTAGAAGCAAGTATTTTATCAAGCCGCGCTTTTTCGACATTCAAGATTTTTCCTTTAATCGGCAAAATGGCTTGCGTCCGGCGATCCCGGCCTTGTTTGCCTGAACCGCCAGCCGAATCTCCTTCGACGATAAAAAGTTCCGCCTCATCCGGATTTCTTGTTTGGCAATCCGCCAATTTCCCGGGCAGTGTCAAGCCTTCAAAAGCGCCTTTTCGAAGCACTGATTCTTTGGCGGCTTTGGCGGCTTTTCGAGCTCGAAGGGCCAAGATAATTTTATTGATAATATATTTTGCGTCATCGGGGTTTTCTTCAAGAAAAGTGGCGAGGGCCTCGCCAAATACCGTTTCGACCGCTCCTCTGGCTTCCGGGCTGCCGAGCTTCCCTTTGGTCTGCCCTTCAAACTGAATCTCGTGCATTTTCACGGAAATCACCGCCGTCAAACCTTCAAGGACATCCTCCCCCGTAAAATTACCATCGGCTTCCTTGAGCCACTCCTGTTTTTTGGCAAAACTGTTTAGAATTCGGGTCAGAGCCGTCTTAAAGCCGGTGATGTGGGTGCCGCCTTCGGAGTTGTAAATATTGTTCGCAAATGGCACGATTCGGCTCGAAATGTCATCGATATATTGGAGTGCTACTTCCACCCCGATTAAAGGCGCCTTTTCTTCCTGATGGGCTTTTTCAATGTAAAAAATATTCGGGTGGACCGGTTTTTGATTCTTGTTATAAAACTTGACGAGTGACAGAAGCCCTCCTTCAAAATAAAACGTTTTGGAAGGAGTATCGATTCCTAAATCGCTGAAATAAAAATAATCTTCATCAGGAATTTTCTCTTTCGATTCTCGAGCATCGAAAATGGAAATTTTAAGCTTTTTGACGAGATAGGCTTGCTGGCGCATGTGTTCAACGATTTGATTAAAATCAAATTTGAGATCTTTGAAAACCTCGGTATCTGGTTCAAAGACAATGACAGTGCCGTGATTTTTTGATGAGCCTATTTTTTTTACTTTTGATTTTGGTTTACCGCGAACGTATTCTTGGATGTAAATCGCGCCATCGCGATGGACGAGCGCTTCCGCGTAAGAAGAAAGGGCGTTGACGACTGAAGCGCCGACGCCATGAAGACCGCCGGAAATTTCGTAACCACCCGTCCCGAATTTTCCGCCAGCATGAAGAATGGTCATGACGGTTTCAAGCGCGGAGACGCCTGTCTTTTTGTGGATATCAACTGGAATGCCTCGGCCATTATCCACCACTCTGGCGCGATTACCGGGAAGAAGGGAGATTTCAATATGATCACAAAAACCGGCCATCGCTTCATCGCGAGAATTATCAAAAATTTCAGTAAGCAAATGGTGAAAGCCTTCCGACCCCGTGCCGCCGATATACATGCCGGGCCGGCGGCGCACCGCCTCCAGCCCCTCGAGAACAGTAATTTCTTCGGCCGTGTATCGCCCTTTTTTCTTTTGAATTTCTGCTTCTGTTTTCTTCATAGAATGAAAATAGCGGCCCCGAAAAGGCGGCTATTGATACCCCTATTTTAGCAAATTTTGAGGCAAAAACAAAGGCCAAAAAGTGGATTAAAAACAACAAAAACAGCCATTTTTATGGGCTGTTTAACGGCTACTCACCTTACCTCGTCGACCATCCTTTGCCGACGAGCCGCTCTTCAATCTTTTTCATAATCCCGCTTACCTCACTATCGGTCAGTGTCTGCTCTCGTGACTGGAAAACAAGCCGGTAAGCGTAGGAGATTTTGCCTTCCTTTTGATAAGTATCAAAAAGCCGCGGCGGCCGAGTCAACAATTTGCCGCTCTCTTCCTCAAGAATTTTCACAAGATTTCTTGATTCTTCTTCGCTCGGCAGCCAAACAGCGATATCCCTGGCAATAAACGGATAGGCCGAAATGTTTTTAAAATGAACTTTCGGCATGGGAGCGAGATCTAAATCTTCATAACTTTTTGGCTCCTTCAAAGACGATATTAATTCATCAAAATTAATTTCAAGAACCGCGAATTTTTCAAAAAATATCTTATCCGCTTCCGACAAGTCAATGCCGAACTTTTTTTCCAATTCTGAAGCAATTTTATCAATTGCTTTGGCCGGGGTCCCGAGGCATAAGCTGTTGTATTCCTTATTTTTTTTAAAAACCTTACCGATCTCTAAGATAAGAACTTCATCCGAGCCAAGAAGCGGCAAATAGAGATTATTTTCTGCCAAAGCAGATTTAAAACTTTCAGTTAAATTAGAACGAAGAAATTTCTTGTCAGCCGCCAACGGATTTTTGAGCGGCATTTCTCCTTTTGAACCAAGGGCATAAGTATATATTTCGGAAAAGCCAAGGTCGCGCAAAAAGTGGCGGAACCGAGTGGCGTAGTAAAATTCTTTGTTTGGTTTTGAAGTCGGGTTGGCTCTCAATTTTTCAGGAATTTTATCATAACCATAAATCCGGCCAATTTCTTCAATAATATCCTCGTTAATTCTAAGATCTTGCCTATAAAAAGGCGGCCTGATCTCGAAAATATCTTTTGTTTCTTTAAAATCAAAGTTATAACGGTTAAAAATCGCCATTACTTCTTTTGATTTTAATTCAGTCCCTAAAAGATTATTGATTTGTTTCAGCGAAACTTTTAGCTTAGCCGGTTTTTGCTTTTTGGGGTACAGATCAACCGTTTTTTTGGCTTCCCCGCCGGCAATACTTATAATTAAATCAACGAGAAGAATCAGGGCTTCTTCTGCGAGTTCCGGCGAGAGATTGTTCTCAAACCGGCGCGATGAATCGGTCAAAATTCCGAACTTTCTTGAGGTTTTACCAACCGAAACCGGATCGAAATTAGCTGACTCAAGAATGATATTTTTCGTTGTGTTTGTGATTTCCGCCCGCCGGCCGCCTTTAACGCCAGCCAGCGCCAAATTGCCCTCTTCATCAGCAATCAAAAGTTCACCGCCGGAAAGAGTAATTTTTCTTTCTCCAGTCTTTCCTTTTTCTTCCAGTAATGAAATAGTCTCGCCGGTTTTGGCTTCTTTGACAAAAATTTTGGACCCGGCCAATTTATCCGCGTCAAAAGCGTGAAGAGGTTGGCCGACGGAAAGCATTATAAAATTAGTGGCGTCAACAATGTTGTTAATCGAGCGGACCCCGACCACTTCAAGACTTTTTCGAAGCCAGTCGGGAGAAGGGCCGATTTGCACATTTTCTATCTTCTGGCCAAGATAGCGGCGGCATTTTTGGCTCTTGATTTCGACGGCAAGGTCGGCGGTTTTTCCTTTATGCTCTTCGCCAATAAGTTTTTCGATCTTGAAACCAAAAAGGCCGGCAATTTCCCGGGCCAAACCATAATGACTCGAGGCGTCGGCAAATCGATCCGGCAGAATCTTGATCTCGAATAAAAAATCAGTCGGCGTTTTATCGACGGCTTCGACTTCAAAAGCGTGATTAATAAGCATTTTCGAAATCTCCTCCGGCGCTGGCAGGGGCTTTTTAAAATATGATTGAAGCCAATTATAAGAAAATTTCATAGTTAAAATTACAAAAACACACTTTGAGCGGAGACATGATTAAAATTGGTTAACGAGCCGCAGGTCGCCTTTATAAAGCATTCGGACATCTGGAAGGCCGTACTTCTGCATAATGAAACGGTCAATGCCGCCGCCGAAAGCAAAACCTTGGTATTTTTTCGGATCAATGCCGACTCGCTCCAAAACTTTCGGATGAACCATACCCGCCCCCATCACTTCAAGCCATTTACCGCCGCGCGCTATATCAACTTCAATGCCCGGCTCGACAAAAGGAAAGAAACTCGGCCGAAAGCGCAGTTTTACATCTTTACCGATAAATCGTTTGAAAAATTCAGTAATTGTTCCCTTCAGTTCGGCGAGGGAAACGTTTTTATCAACGTAAAGCCCTTCGACTTGGAAAAATTGCGCCTCATGAGTAGCATCCGTTGCCTCAAAGCGGTAAACCTTGCCGGGGACAATAATCCGAATCGGCGGTTTGTGTTTTTCCATGTAACGCACCTGCACCGGGCTCGTATGGGTCCGCAGAAGTCGGCCGTCAGATAACCAAAAAGTATCCCAGAGATCGCGAGCCGGGTGGTCGGCGGGAATATTAAGCGCGTCAAAATTGTAATATTCCGTTTCAATTTCCGGGCCGTTCGCCACCGAAAAACCAAGCTCGCCGAAAATCCGAACAATATCTTCAATAGTTTGGGTGA
>DATEUR010000006.1:0-18062 GCA_035583565.1 Minisyncoccota bacterium
AAGACGCTTTATGAAGCCGGCACGCTTGTCATCAAAGAGGTCGCTAAAGCCATTGAAGCGGCCGGCGTGGAAGAAGTCGCTTGCCGCATGCCCTTAACTTGCAAAACCCTCCACGGTCTTTGCCGCAAATGCTATGGTCTCGATCTTGGCCGAAACGATTTGGTTTCGCTTGGCGAAGCGGTTGGTATTGTCGCCGCTCAAGCGATCGGCGAACCGGGTACCCAGCTGACGCTTCGCACCTTCCATGCCGGCGGCGTTGCCGGCGGCGCTGATATCACACAGGGTTTGCCACGCGTGGTTGAAGTCTTTGAACGTCGCACACCGAGAAACCCGGCGGTTGTTGCCATGAAAGACGGCAAAGTGACGGACATCATCATGAATGAGGAAAAGCGGGTGATTATCGTTACCTCTGACAAAAAGGAAACGGAGTATCCTCTGTCTTACCGCCGGGTCTCGCTTGTCAAAGTGGGCCAAGACGTCAAAGCCGGCGATATTCTCACTGACGGTTCCGCTATTGTTACCGATATTTTCAAGCATGGCAACGAAAAAATGGCGCAGGAATACATCATTAACGAAATTAATAAAGTTTACGAATTGCAGGGGGCGGCAACGTCCGGCAAGCACATCGAAATCATTGTCCGGCAAATGTTTTCCCGCCGGCAAATCAAAGACCCGGGCGATACGCTTTTTGCGACCGGCGACATTGTTGAAACAATTGAGCTTGTTGAAGAAAACGAAAAGACCAAAAAACTCGGCGGCAAACCGGCAGTAGGGCAGATGGTGGTGCTTGGCATTACCGAAGTGTCGCTGACGACCAAAAGCTGGCTTTCGGCGGCTTCTTTCCAAAACACCAACCGTATTCTTATTCAAAACGCCGTTCGCGGCGGGCAAGACAGATTAAGAGGTCTTAAAGAAAACGTCATCGTTGGCCGATTAATTCCAGCCGGAACAGGATTCAAAAAGAAAGAAGGTAAGAAATAGAAATAACAAGAGCCCCTCGGAAGAGGGGTTTTTGATTGTCTCTTGCTTGCTGATATAATCTCACTATGTCTCCCGCCGAGCAAATCAAGGAACGGCTCAATATAGTTGAGGTTCTTTCTCAATACTTAAAGCTTGAAAAAGCCGGCGCCAATTACCGCGCTCTTTGCCCTTTTCATAAAGAAAAAACTCCATCTTTTTTCATTTCGTCAAACCGCGGCCTTTACTATTGCTTCGGTTGTGGCGCCAAAGGCGACATCTTTAATTTCGTCGAGAACTTCGAAGGGCTTGATTTTCGGGGGGCGCTCAAGGTGCTTGCCGACAAAGCCGGCGTCACTCTCGCCGAATTCAAAGACAACCACCGATTAATCAGTCTTTTGGAACTTGCCACCAGATTTTTTGAGGTCAATTTAAACGAATCAGCTCGAAAGTATCTCGCTGGCCGCGGTCTCTCCGAGGAAACAATCAAGGCGTTTCGCGTCGGCTACGCGCCGGATTCTTTTCACGGACTCACGGACTATCTCAAGAAAAAGGGCTTTGCCGAAAAAGAAATTCTTGAGGTCGGCCTTCTGAAAAAAACCGATCGCGGAAAGATTGATCACTTTCGGGGAAGAATAATGTTTCCGATCACCGATTCCGCCGGGCGGGTGATCGCTTTCTCCGGTCGGATTTTTCCCGAAAAAGAAAAAGCGCCGAAATACCTTAACAGCCCGGAAACTATTCTCTTCAAGAAGGGGAGTATTCTTTACGGGTTTGATAAGGCGAAGTTTATAATCCGCGAAGCGGAACATGCGATTTTAGTTGAAGGACAGATGGATCTTATTTTGCTTCATCAAACCGGATTTAAAAACACAGTGGCTCTTTCGGGAACGGCGATAAGCGAAATAAAAGGGCACTTAAAGGAACTTTTCTACCTCTCGTCCAATTTGATTCTTGCTTTTGATTCGGATAGCGCCGGCCGCAAAGCGGCACTCCGGGCGGCCGAGATCACTCTTGCTTACGGCTTCGATGTCCGTATCGCCGATCTGCCGGCCGGGCTTGATCCAGCCGATGTGGCGGCGCGCGGAGATTTTAAAAAGCACGTTGCTGAAGCCGAGCCGGTAATTCTCTTTTTAACCAATCTTATTTTAAAAGAAGAAAATGATCCTCGGCAAACTGGCAAAAGGATTAAAGCTGAAGTCTTGCCGTTTGTAATACGCCTGCCTTCAAGCATCGAAGCATCGCACTTTGTCAAAAAAGTGAGCGATTTGACTGGTATCCGCGAAGAATCGATCTGGGAAGACCTGAAGCGCTTGCCGCGCGGGAAAGAAGAAATCAAGGAAACAAAAAAAGTCGAGTCGGGCATCCGCCGCCGGCTCCTCGGGCTTCTTTACTGGCAGGAGGCGGTGAAGACGCCGCAGATTGACGTTCCTCTTTTAAAAGAAGAACTCAAGCGGCTTGGAATTTTGGAAGAAAACTCGCCGGAGAAGCAAGAGCTTATTTTCGAAGCGGAAGCTTTTTACGGTCAAGCCGAAACGATTGATCGCGCCACAAGGGAGCTTTTGCTTAATCTTGAAGAAGACCTTCTCGAAGAGGAATTTCGGACCTGTCTTTCCTCGATGGCCCAAATTAAAGGAAAGGAAGAAGAGGAGAAAAAGTTTCTTTTTCGTTGTCAGAAAATCTCCAAGCGGATTAATGAAATAAAAATGGCGAGGCAAAAAGCAACCTAGTATTTTTATCTTCGAAGTTTACCGGAAACCGCCATATGTGTGTATCTAAAACACGCGCTTACGACCAGCGGGAGCCCTTGGTGGAGTACAAGAAAGAAGGGCTTAGGCTTTTCAGGGAAATGGAGCAAGCTTTCAATGATCAAGTCTTAAATTTGATCGACGCGATCGATGTTAAGGCGGCGGAGAAAGACAAAGAAGGAACAGGCGGAAAAAAAGAAACTGGTTGAAGTCCACCAAGAAATAGAGCAGTTTAAAGAACCGGGCTTGAAAGAAAATAAACCCGCGGCTATTGCTCAGTCTGCGCCAAAAGTCGGCCGAAACGACCCTTGTCCATGCGGCTCCGGCAAAAAATCGAAAAAATGCTGCAATAAATAAAAAATCACCCCGTTCTTACAGGGTGATTTATACCGGTACCGCAGATAAATCTACGCCGGAAGGATGATTGCACCTTTCTACAAGGCCGGTGTGATAAGGCCCCCAATCCTATCGCAATAATTTCATTATATTATTAAATATCTCAATATGCAATCAAAAACTTCCCTAGTTCAACAATCAATTGCAACACCTGTACGCTCTAATAATACCTCAAGCGGATTTTTCCGCCACGTCGTTTCCTTGGCCTGGTATTCAGGAGATATTCTGCTCTTAATATTTCATTGTCGGACACTTTCGCAAAATCTGTTTTCTTCGGAAAGAAACGGCGTATAAGTCTGTTCACATTCTCGTTCGAACCTCTGTCTTGGGAGCAATACGCTCGGGCAAAGTAGCAGGAGATATTCAGCAATCTCTCTAAAGCTCAAGCCGTCTCGGTATTTAATCTCTATTTTAACCCGTTCTTCCAATGTCAGCTGTTTGAAATCACTCTTTTTCTTTTGAGTTTTGCCCTTTTTGTTTTTTCGCATATCACTTGTATCTTAATACAAGTGTTGCAATTGGTTGTTGAACTGGGTCCTCTTGCTATTGATTTATTTGTTAATATATGGTATAACTTTTCTAGAAACTTTAAACTAAAAACCGATGGTAAAAACAGCTTCTCTCCGGTGGCGGGTTCTTAAAAGCCTAGCCTTCTTTAAGAAAAGCGGCCAGATTGTTTCTTTAAAAAGAAATCCGTTTTCTATCCCAACCGAAAATTTTATTTCTCTGATAATAAAACTCAAAAACGGCCTTGAAATCACCATTAACGTTGACAGGTCAAACCGGGATCATTTTGCCTGTGAAATCTCCAAAAGCCGGGCCAGAAAATTTAACTTGCTGGTTAAAGATTACTGCACCTCAAAAACTCTGGAGCATATTATTGAGATGGAATTAAAAAAGCGGAAAAACGGCGCGTTAAACGAGAAGGGATTTTTAAAAGAAACCCGAAAAGCGATGATCTTTAGATTAACTCCGATAAAAAGGATTTATAAATCTTCGGATACGGAGGATAAAGCCGGCCTGGATTATTGGCTGGTTTACAAAAAGAAATTGCTGGTGCCTATCAATGTAAAATCTTCAAAGCATTTTCAGGAACGGCACAGCGAAACTCGGAGCCGGATCCCCTCGATTGTATTTTTTCGGGGCGACCGGGAGCTTTTAAAAAAACTTGAAATTATCTGCTCAAACTATAAAAAAGGCATAATTTCTCACCTATGAAATCCTTCAATTTAATTGAGGGATTTTTTAATTTAATTTATATCAGGAAAGAAGTTATGTTAGAATAGCCGGGTAATGACTGCCCGTGAAATCCGAGAGAAATTCCTTAAATTTTTTGAAAAAAACGGCCACGCCCCGGTGCCGTCTTCTTCGTTAATCCCTGAAAACGACCCGTCGGTTCTTTTTACCACGGCCGGCATGCAGCAATTCAAGCCCTATTATCTCGGCGCTAAAGACGCTAAGCTCGACTTTAGTTCGGTCAACACTGTCTCCGTCCAGAAGTGTCTTCGGACCAGCGATATTGCCGAGGTTGGCGATGACACCCATCTCACTTTCTTTGAAATGCTCGGCAATTTTTCTTTTGGCGGTTATTTCAAAGAGCGGGCCATCAAACTCGCGCATGAATTTGTCACCAAAGAACTGAAACAAAAAATAGACTACGTTTCCGTCTTTGGCGGGGAGGGAGAAATACCGGAGGACTTCGAATCGGAAAAAATTTGGCAAGCCATCGATCCGGCAATAAAGATTGTTAAATCAGGCAAAGCGGATAATTTCTGGGGTCCGACTGGCGAAGAAGGGCCTTGCGGGCCGACAACCGAAATCTACATTAACGGCGTGGAGATTTGGAATGTTGTTTTTAACGAATATTACAAAAACAAATCAGGCAAATATGAGAAATTGAAAACGCCCGGCGTTGATACTGGCATGGGGCTTGAGCGGCTCCTCGCCGCTATGCAAAAGAAAAATAATGTCTACGAAACCGATCTTTTCTCGCCGCTTATTTCATTAATCAACCTGCCTCTGCGTGAAAAACGAATCGTGGCCGATCACATGAAGGCCGCCGCTTTTTTGATTGCTGACGGCGTCTTGCCGGGAAACACCGGCCAGGGATATGTTCTCCGCCGGCTTATCCGCCGGGTTGTCCGTTTCTACCCGAGCGTGCCCTTTGGCGAGCTTCTATACGCTTTGATTGAAATTTATCGCGGTGTTTATGATCTTGCCGGCAATCGGGAAAATATTTTAAACACCCTTGAAAAAGAAAAAGAAAAATTCAGCCAAACGCTTACGAGAGGTGTAAAAGAAATTGAACAATTAGTAGAAACGCATCGACAAGCAACAGGAGAGGGTTATATCACAGGAATGCAAGCATCCTCCATCTTTAGTTCTTACGGAATTCCTCTTGAGATGGCTAAAGAAATAACAACTATTAAAAACGAGGAAGAATTTTACGAAGATCAGAAACGACATCAGGAACTTTCAAAAACCGCCTCTGCTGGTATGTTCAAGGGCGGTCCCGCTGATAATTCTCCGGAAACGGTAAAACTTCATACCGCTCACCATCTTTTGCTGGCGGCCTTAAAGAAAGTTCTAGGAAAAGAAGTCAAGCAAAGAGGGTCAAATATAAAGAGCGTCAGGTTACGGCTTGATTTTTCTTTTGACCGAAAAATGACTGACGAGGAAAAGAAACTCATTGAGAATCTGGTTAATGATTATATCGGACAAAACTTGCCAGTCGTGAAAAAGGAGCTCCCGCGCGGGGAAGCCGAAAAAATTGGGGCGGAAATGGAATTTGGCGCCAAATACAGCGACATTGTTTCTATTTATCTTATCGGTCAAGAAGGAAAATGGATAAGTAAAGAATTCTGCGGCGGGCCGCATGTCGCGAACACAGGCGAACTTGGCCAATTTAAAATAATAAAAGAAGAGGCCGTCGCGGCCGGCATTCGGCGAATTAAGGCCGCTCTGGTATAGTATAAGCTATGTTCGAGCGTGATAAAGAAGAGCTTATTGCCGTCTTTGATGTTGGTTCCGGCAGTGTCGGCGGAGCCCTCGTGATTATGCCAAAAGAAGAAGGCGGCCGGCCGGAGTTTATCGCTTCGGATCGGTTTCCCGTTTTGTTTGAAGCGAATCTCGATCCTAAAAAGTTCGAAATCAGGATGCTTAACGCTTGCCGCGAGGTCGGCCAAAAAATCGCCCTTGCCAAACCAAGTCGGGTTTTTTGTTTTCTGGCTTCGCCCTGGCTTTCGCATCAAACTCGGGAAGTGCGCTTTACGACAAAAACCGCTCTCATTTCCCGAAAAGAAGTGGGCGAAATCGTCAATCGCGAAATTTCCAATTTCCACCAGACTTATTTAAAAGATTATCCCGATGCCCAGCTTGTCGAATCAAAGATTCAGTCGCTCGTGGCGAGAAAAAAAGACACCCCGCTTGAAAAAAATCTCACTCTTTTTCTTGGGGTAAGCCAAGATAAAATAATGACATCGATTAAAGATATTATTACTGAAACGCTTAAGACGACAAAAATCAGCTTCAATTCTTTTTTACTTTCTCAATTTTCCCTTGTCCGAGACTTTTTTGCCGTTAAAAATTTTCTTCTGATGGATGTCAGCGGGGAAATGACTGAAATTGCCAAAGTGACCGACAATATTTTAATTGATTCGGTGTCTTTTCCGCTTGGAAAAAATAGCCTCATTCGCCGGTTTGGCGAAGTGGCGCCGGATAACGCCGAAACACTACTTTCACTTTTTCTCGATGATCGGCTTGATGAAAAAAACAGAGTCCTTGCCGCCGGACTTTTAGGGATTGAAAAAAAGCACTGGCAGAAACATTTGGAAACCGCCCTTAAAAAACTGTCGATTAGAGAAGAGCCAATTTTTCTCACGGCCGATGACGAAGTCGCCTCTTGGTTTATAGACGGTATATCAACATTAACAAAAACACCTTTCCGTTGTATATTCTTAGAAGCGAAAAGCTTAATGCCATTTTGTCATTTCAAAAGCGGCCTTAAGCCCGACCCATTTTTAATTATTGAAGTTCTTAGTTTAGAAACTCATGAAATATAAAATTCAAGATATTAAATTACCCGCCAAACCTGCCGGTTTTGCCGCGCCTAAAAAGATCTCGGAAAAACGAATCGTTAAAGTGGAATCTCGGGAAGCCAGAGATTATTCATGGGGGATGTGGCTACTCGCCGGCATTTCCGTCGTTTTTCTTGTTTTTTCCTTATCTTTGGTTTTTTCCCGCGCCAAAATTACCGTTGAGGCCAAAAAAATGGATTTACCCATCGATGCCGCTTTTAATTTAACCAAGACCGACGGCCTTATTTTTGAAATCGCGACGGCTTCCGGTGAAGAAACGAAAATAGTGACCTCGGAGACAACGGTCGACTTTCAAAGGAAAGCCACCGGTCAAGTTCTACTTTACAACACCACAAATCAAGATCAAAAACTCTTGATCGAGACAAGACTTTTGACGGAGGATGGCAAGATTTTCAAGACTGATAAGGCGGTGACCATGCCTAAAGGAAGCGCCGACAAGCCGGGTTCCGTCAAAGTTGGCGTCACGGCTGAAAAAGCCGGCGAGGAATATAATGTTGGCCTAGTTGATTTTAAAATCTTTGGCTTTAAAGGATCGGCCAAATATGACAAGTTTTATGGCCGGGCGTCTTTGCCTCTCGCGGGAGGACTTATCGGCAAGCGCTACACTCTGACCGCCACCGAAGCCGAAAAATTGCTTATCGAATTGAAAGAAGCGCTTCGAGAAAAACTCATCAAGCAAATTTCCCTTCAAACCCCCTCTGATTATTTTGTTCTGCCTGATATTGTTTTTGTCGATACCACGACCGCGAGTTTTGAAAGTGAAACGCCGGAAATTTCCGTCAAAGCAACTGGTCAAGTTTACGCCGTCATTTTAAATGAAAAGAATTTAAGCAAAGAATTAGCGAAGAAAACAAATATTGAACTGGCCGACGCCCCCGTCTCAATCGCAAATTTAAAAGACCTTGTCTTTGCCCTTGAAAACAAAGAAGGCCTCAAAAACGGGAGCGGAGAGGTGAGTTTTAGCGTCAAAGGCGACGGCAACATAGTTTGGGTGGTGGACGCCGCCAGTCTCAAAGAGCGCTTGGTCGGCAGCCGCCGCAAAGATTTTACCGCGATTTTAGCCGATTTTCCGGCCATCGAAAAAGCCGAACTCCGCGTCTTGCCTTTCTGGAAAAGGACTCTTCCGGCGAGCGTCAAACATATTAAAGTAACGGTCAAATAGGGGAATAAATTGACTTTTTTATCCTCCTTTGTTAATATTTAAGCCGCTTTCCAAATGCAGAAACAAGAAATTTTTACCGGCAGTATTATTGAGGCTTATCCCAATACTCTTTTTAAAGTGAAGCTTGATGATGGCCGAGAAATCAAAGCGCATCTCGCCGGCAAAATGCGGCTTTTTCGCATTAAAGTCTTGATTGGCGACCGGGTTGAACTTGTCTTGGATCCTTATGGAACGCTTGGACGAATTGTCCGTCGAATGTAAATGAAAGTAGTCTCTTCAGTCAAAAAAATATGCGCGAAATGCAAAGTAATCCGGCGGAAGGGCCGGGTGCGTGTTATTTGCGATAATCCGCGCCATAAACAAAGACAATAAATTTTTATGCGTTTACAAGGTATTACCATCCCTGATAATAAAAGATTAGAATTTGCCCTACCGCTACTTTTTGGGGTCGGCCTTTCACGTTCCCGAAAAATACTGACTGAAGCGAAAGTGCCTTTCGGCAAAAAAGGATCAGAATTATCAACTGAAGAAGAAGCGCGAATCAGAAAACTTGTTGAGAGCTTGAGTATTGAAGGTAATTTAAAAAGAGAAATTGCCGCCAACATCAAGCGCTTAAAAGATATTAAAGCTTATCGCGGGATAAGGCATCTTCGCCGCTTGCCGGCCCGGGGCCAGCGGACGAAAACAAATTCGCGAACCATTCGCGGCAATGTCCGCAAGACCATGGGTTCCGGCCGCCGCACCTTAGAGAAAACATAGTATGGGAAAGAAACGGATTATCACAAAACAAGGCGATGCGCCGACCGAGGGTGCCGCCGCCAAAGTTGTCGCCACTAAGAAGCGAATGACGGCCGCGATTTTGCATATCGATGCTTCTTTTAACAACACCCGCGTTACTTTGACCGACAAGGAAGGCAACACCGTTTTTTCTTCGTCGTCCGGCAGTCTTGGGTTTAGAGGAACAAAGAAAGGAACGCCTTTTGCGGCTTCCAAAGTTGGCGACGCTGTCGGAGAGCGCGCTAAAGCGATTGGCGTTCTCGCCGCTGACGTTTTTGTCCGCGGCGTCGGCTCTGGTCGTGAGCCCGCTATCCGCGGCTTTATGACTCACGGGATTGAGATTACCTCGATCAAGGACCGAACCCCGGTGCCGCACAACGGTCCGAAAGCGCCTAAACCGCGAAGAATTTAAAATTACCATGCAGAAATTAAAACAATACAAAATTTGTCGCCGTCTTGGAACTCCTATTTTTGAGAAATGCCAAACCCAAAAATTTACCCGAACCGTCAGTCAAAAGACGGGCCGGCCGAAGAACGTTTCGACTTATGGTCTCCAACTTTTGGAAAAACAAAAGACCCGTTTTTCTTACGGGATCAGGGAAGGCCAGCTTGCGAAATACGTTGAAGAATCACTGGCCGGGAGCGGCAGCCCTGTTACCAATCTTTTTCAAAAACTCGAATTGCGTCTTGATAATGCCGTTTACCGAATGGGTCTTGCGAAAACCCGCCGTCAAGCCAGGCAAGAGGTGAGTCATGGTCATTTTTTGGTGAACGGGAAAAAAGTTCGCGTGGCCTCGGCTCATCTGAAAGTTGGCGATACCATTGCCATTCGGCCGGCAAGCTTTCCTCGCGGCATATTCACCAATCTCGATAAGCGCCTTAAAGATTATCATTTGCCTCCTTGGCTCGAATTTGATATTAATAGTCTACAAGGTAAGGTCATTGGAAAGCCTTTAAACAAAGAAGGCATTCTTGATCTTAGCGCTGTTTTAGAATTTTATAGTCGTTAATTTTAAAAATTTCTATGTCAACAGATCTTTCAATTTTGTTACCAGCAAAACCCAACGCCATCGTCGATGAACCGGAGAAAGGCGTTTATGAAATAGACAATCTTTATCCGGGCTACGGCCATACTCTAGGTAATGCGTTTCGTCGCATCATTCTTTCTTCTTTGCCGGGAGCGGCTATCACCTCGATAAAAATCGACGGGGTACCGCACGAATTTTCAACAATCGAGGGCGTCAAGGAAGATGTCATCACGATCCTTCTTAATTTGAAGAAGGTTCGATTCAAGATACTCACTGATGAACCTCAAAAAGCAACCTTATCTGTCAAAGGCGCCAAAAAAGTTACCGCCGGTGACATCAAGACGCCCGGCCAGCTTGAAGTCGTCAACAAAGATGAGTATATCGCTCTTTTGACCGGTAAAGATTCTCGTCTTGAGGTTGAACTTACCATTGAGAAAGGTTTGGGTTTTGTGCCCAAAGAAGTTTTACACAAAGGCAAAACCGAAATTGGGACAATCGCCGTTGACGCTCTTTTCAGCCCAATTCAACGGGTTAGTTACGAAGTCGAAAATATGCGGGTTGGCGACAGGACGGACCATAACCGTTTGCGAATCGCCATTGAAACCGATGGCTCAATCTCGCCGAGAGTAGTCCTCGATAAAGCCATTGGACTCATGATTTTACAGCTCGAAGCGCTTCTGCCGCCGGCCGCCGAGGAACCCGCTGAATCGGAATCAGTTGAAGAAAAAGACGCGACGGATACCCTAAAGACTCGAATCGACACCCTGCCTTTAAGTCAACGGACTGTAAACACCCTGGCGACCGCCAATATCCGCACGGCAGGAGGACTCGTTCATAAAACTGAAGCGGATTTACTTGAAATGAAAGGCATGGGCGCTAAAGGCATTAAAGAAATCAAGGATGCTCTTGGTCCGCTAGGAATCTCTCTCAAGTCTTAATTTTATGGCGCAGACTCGAAAATTTGGCCGCACGACCGATATCCGAAAAGCCCTTTTGCGAGGCCTTTCTTTATCTTTAATAAAAAAAGGCCGAATTAAAACGACCGAAGCCAAGGCCAAAAGTTTGCGCCCGGCGATTGAAAAACTTGTCACTATCGGCAAGAAACAAAACCAGAGCGCCAGACGTCTACTTCTTTCGGAACTTTACAACAGTGAAGAGGCGGCTGATAAAATTTTGACGGAAATCGCCCCAAAGTACGCCAATCGCGCCGGTGGTTACACCAGAATTTTGAAATTACCGGTCCGTAAAAGCGACGCTGCCCGCCTAGCCATTATTGAATTTGTTTAATTTTTATGGAACACACCATTGATGCCAGCGGAAAGACATTAGGACGAGTTGCCGCCGCCGCCGCGCGGTTGCTTCTTGGTAAAGAAAAAGGAACGCCGCGCCGACTGGTGGCTCCGAATAAAGTTAAAATAACGAATGCTAATCAGGTGGTCGTGACGGCCAAAAAACTTCGCCAAACAGTCAAAGCCCGTTATTCCGGTTACCCCGGCGGTCTTCGGAAAGAGTCTTGGCAGCAAATTGTTTCAAAGAAAGGCTACCCGCTGCTTTTACGGCAAATTGTTAGCGGTATGATTCCGAATAATAAATTAAAGAAAGCAAGATTAAAAAATTTGGAAATTACCCAATAATTTCTTGGAACGGTTCGACAGAAACACATTACTAAGAATAAAAAAATATGACAACAGCAAAAAAATATTTTGAAGCCATTGGCCGCCGGAAAACTTCCACCGCCCGCGTGCGTTTAACCGAAGCGCCGAAAACAAGTTTCCTTATCAACAGCAAGGCGCTGGCCGATTATTTTCCCACCAAAGAAATGCAGGGCCTGCTCCTTTCGCCTTTCGAAAAAGGCGAGGTGAAAAAGCATTTTGATGTCTCGGTTCGGGTTTCCGGCGGCGGCATTAATTCTCAAGCCGGCGCCGTCAGGCACGGCATCTCCCGCGCTCTTAATGAATTCGACGCGAAACTTCGGCTCCCGCTTAAAAAAGCCGGGCTCTTGAAGCGCGACCCGCGTATGAAGGAACGCCGAAAATACGGTCTCAAAAAAGCCCGCAAGGCCCCGCAGTGGTCGAAGCGCTAGAACCTCCTTGTTTTTTCTCCTTGCCACCCTCTTGCTTTGACAGGCACGAGTGGCGCCGCCAGCGCGGCGCCCTCTCCCTCTCGGCCGCGCCATCTTTTGCTCTTAGCAAAAGAACCGGCTGGCGCGGCCTCCGAGAGTCCTGCCAAAGCAAGAAAGCGGCAGGTGTGTTAAAATAGCTAAGCAATGAAAAAGAAACCCGACGAAAATGAAGAAATTGTTTTTGAAGACGACGGCAGTCGGCTGGAAGACAAGCTAAAGCGGCTTCGCGAAGAACTCAAAACCGTCGAGAAAGAAAAAGCGGAATACTTGGCCGGCTGGCAGCGCGAGCGAGCCGACTTCGTCAATTATAAGAAGGACAGCAATAAAAATCTTGTCAATTCAATTGAGCTTACAAAAAACGACCTTCTCTCCGAATTTCTGGGAGTGCTTGATAGTTTTAATTTGGCGCTTCTAAGCCCACAATGGAATGATTTGCCGGCTGATTGGCAACAGGGAATGAAAAGCATTTTGGGCCAATTCTCTGGTATTTTTAAAGAATATGGCGTTAGTGAAATTGGCGAAACGGCGATTTTTGATCCCTTTTTACATGAAGCCATTCATGTAGTAGAAACTAAAAATAAAGAAGAAGACGGGAAAATTGCCAAAGTTGTTAATAAAGGTTATAAAACTAAAGACAAAGTTTTAAGAGCGACAAAAGTAGAAGTATTTAAATATAAACATGAGTAAAATTATAGGCATAGATTTAGGCACAACCTACTCCGCCGCCGCGATTATCGAAGCGGGGGAGCCAAAAATTCTCGAAAATCTTGAGGGGTCGCGAACAACGCCGAGCGTGGTGGCTATTGCCAAAAACGGCGAGCGCTTAAGCGGGGTTTTGGCCAAGCGCCAAGCCGTCACTAATCCGGAAAACACCATTTACGGCATTAAGCGCTTTATGGGGCACAAATTTGATGATCCGGTCGTTTCCAAGTATATTTCCCTTGTGTCTTACAAGTCCCAAAAAGGGGCTGATGGCGGGGTAGAGGTAAAACTCGGTGATAAATTTTATCGGCCGGAAGAAGTTTCGGCGATGATTTTGCAAAAAATTAAAAATGACGCTGAAGCGCGCTTGGGCGAGTCGGTCAAAGAAGCGGTGATCACGGTGCCGGCTTATTTCAACGACACCCAGCGCAAAGCCACCAAAGACGCCGGTCGGATTGCCGGTCTTGAGGTAAAACGCATCATTAATGAACCGACAGCGGCGGCTTTGGCCTACGGTTTCGATAAAAGAAAGAACCAAAAAATTGCCGTTTATGACTTCGGCGGCGGCACCTTCGATATTTCTATTTTGGAGATTAGCGATGATCTCGTCGAGGTCAAATCGGTTGAAGGCGACCCGCTCCTTGGCGGGGAAGACATCGATCAGGAAATTGTTAAATTTGTGGCCGCGGAATTCAGGAAAGAATCTGGCCTAGATCTCCTGAAAGATACGCTGGCGGTCAGTCGGCTCAAGGAAGCCGCGGAAAAAGCCAAACACGAACTTTCAAGCTCGCTTGAATCGGAAATCAATATTCCGTTCATTGCCTCCGACAGCTCCGGTCCTAAGCATTTGGTGATGAAACTTTCCCGCGCCAAGCTCGAGGAGCTCGCCAAATCTTATATCGATCGTTCGATTGAGATCACAAAACGCGCTGTCGAAGCCAGCCCGTTCAAAAAAGAAGAAATCAACGAGATCATCATGGTTGGCGGCCAAACCCGGATGCCAGCTATCATTGCGGCTGTCAAAAATTATTTTGGCAGGGAGCCGAATCGTTCGATTAATCCTGACGAGGTGGTGGCGCTCGGAGCGGCCGTGCAAGCCGGCGTTCTCCAAGGCGAGGTCCGGGATGTGTTGCTTCTCGATGTTATCCCGCTTTCGCTCGGCATTGAAACGCTTGGGGGCGTGGCGACGAAGCTTATTAATCGCAATACCACGATTCCATCTTCTAAAACGCAAATTTTTTCCACGGCTTCCGATAACCAGACTTCCGTGGAAATTCACATTGTTCAAGGAGAGCGGGAAATGGTCGCCGACAATAAAAGCTTAGGCCGCTTTATTCTCGACGGTATTCCGCCGTCGCCGCGCGGCTTGCCGCAAGTTGAGGTAACTTTTGATGTTGATGTAAACGGCATTCTTTCGGTGAAGGCTCTTGATAAAGCGACCGCCCGCAGTCAATCAATCCGGATTGAAGCTTCCGGCGGTCTGGCAGAAGCGGAAATTCAAAAAATGACGGCTGATGCCGCGGCCCATGCCGAGGAAGACAAGAAAAAGAAAGAAGCCGTGGAAACCAGAAATACAGCGGAAGTTCTTGTTTCAAGCGCCGAAAAAGCCTTAGCGGAACATGGCGCCAAGATCTCGCCAGCGACGAAAGACGCTATTGATGAAAAAATCCGCGCGCTAAGAGAATCGCTTGGCGGTCAAGATGCCGGCACGATCAAGGTCAGAATGCACGAGCTCTCGCAGGCGATGCAAAAAATTGGTGAAGAGATGGCTAAATCAAGCGGTAATCCTCCACCGACAGCGGAGCAAAAATAATTATATTAATATATGACCAAAGACTATTACAAAATTCTTGGCATTGGGAAAACTGCCACAAAAGAAGAAGTCAAAAAGGCTTTTCGGGAATTAGCGCATAAACATCATCCTGATAAAGGCGGCGATGCGGCGCGCTTTAAAGAGGCAAGCGAAGCTTATCAAGTTCTCAGTGATGACAAGAAACGAGCGGAGTACGATGCTTACGGTCGGGTTTTTGAAGGGGCGCCGGGGGGCGGTCCTTCCGAGGGTTTTGATTTTAGTCAGGGCTTTAATGGCCTTAATTTTGATATTGGCGGCCTCAATGAAATATTCTCCGAGTTTTTTGGCGGCACTGCCGCTCGGGGCGGCCGGGTCCGTCGGGGCGGCGATATCTCTATTGAAATCCAAATTCCATTTGAAGAAGCTTTTTTCGGTTCAGAGCGCAAAGTCTTACTCGTGAAAAGTTCTCTATGTGACGCCTGCGGCGGCACCGGCGGACAAGGGCGGGAAACCAAAACCTGCCCGAAGTGCCAAGGTAAAGGAACGATTCATGAGACTAAGCGGGCGTTTTTTGGCACTTTTGCGAGCACTCAGGCGTGTGAAGAATGCGGTGGCTCGGGCAAAGTGCCGGTGAAAAAATGCGGCCCTTGTCGGGGCTCGGGCGTACTTCGCCGTCAAGAAGAAATAAAAATTGCGATTCCGGCTGGCATTGAAAACGGCGAAATCATCCGGATGTCCGGAATGGGCGAGGCAATTTCTTTCGGCTCGCCGGGCGATCTTTACGTTAAAGTCGGAGTGCTTTCTCATCCGGTTTTTCGCAAAGTCGGCAACAATCTTGCAATGGATTTAAATATTAAACTCACTGACGCTATTCTCGGCAAAGAAATGACGCTTGCGACCTTTGATGGGCCGGTTGAAATCAAAATACCGGCCGGCACAGCCCACGGCGAGGTGCTCACCGTCCGTGGCCGCGGCGTGCCAAGCGGGCGGGGCCGGGGCGATCTTTTAATAAAACTTGCCATGGTTCTGCCAAAAAAGCTGTCCAGAGAAGCCAAAAATCTTATCGAGAAGCTCCGCGAGGAAGGAATTTAAGTTTAGAGATATCAAAAATATTCTTTTTTGATTATTTAATAATTAAAAAACGGCAAAGATTTTTCTTCGCCGTTTGGGTTAACTCTACCGCGTCTTTGTTACAGTGACCAAAACCAAACCGCCGGGACCTAGATGCCTTAATGCTTCGAGGTGGATGTTATTCCCAACGAGCTCCGAATTTGTTTTGCCCGGAGGCAGATTTTCGGGCGGGTAAAGTGTGTCTCGGATTGAACCATCGCCAGCGATCCAAATTACTGCCTCGGAGAGCCCGTAGATGTATTTGTCCCGGGCGGAAAAACACTGGATGGTCACGCGGGGCCGCTTTTCGGTAATCGTAAGCTCTTCCATTTGACCGACCTGCATTTGAGGAACTACGCAGATGCTTTTGGTGCTCGCCTCCACGTCGCGGTTCTCAATCGTGCGGTTGCCGTTGTTTGATGTCATCACTCCCTCGTGGTTTGAATACTCTTTTATTTGCGGTTCCGGTTCCGGCCGCAGTTCATTCGCGACAAGAAAGATGATGATAACACTTGTCGCCAAAAAAGGAAGGCCGATAATGTAAAGTCCTCGGCCAAGAGAAAGCACGGAGAGAGCGTAAGTGACCCGGACAAGCCAAAGCATGGGGTCATTTGCGGCTACTGCCGCTAAAAGCAATCCTTCAGCGTAAAATCGGTCAAGAATGATCACAAAAATCGGCAGGGCCAGGAAGACAGCAAGCGTTTCAATGGCTTGTTTTCCGGAAAGTATTTTTGTCCGCAGACAAAAAATGATCGCCAGTGCTCCCGTAACGAGAGCAAAAATCACGAGATATTTGGTCATGGTAAAGAAGATTTAGTTTCTATCGCCGATGTTACCGAGAAAGACAGGCGGAGTCAAGGCAAATTTAACAATTAAAAAAACGGCAAAGATTTCTCTTTGCCGTTCATGTTATAAACCCTATTTTGTTCGTGTCACGGTGACCACTGCCAAACTACCGGGACCCAAATACCTGTTTGCTTCGAGGTAGATGTTATTACCAACGAGTTCCGGATTTGTTTTGCCGGCGGGTAGATTTTCGGGCGGGTAAAGTGTGTCTCTGACCGAGCCGTCACTATTGACCCAGAGTACCTCCTCGGACAGTCCGTAGATGTATTTTTCCCGGGAGGAAGAACACTGGATAACCACGCGGGGCCGCTTTTCGGTAATCACAAGCTCCTCGACTTGGCCGACCTGCATTTGGGGAACTATGCAGATGCCTTTAACATTGGCGTCCACTTCATTTGCCGGAACGGGCGCAATAGGTTGGGTTGAATCTTGTTCCACCTCCTCCTTTGCGGGTTCTTCGGGCTTATGGTTGAGTCCCCAGAGGTGGATGATAATTGAGATGATAATAATACCGGATTCAACTATTGACCAAAATTTCCACTTCTCTTTTTCCTTCTTCTCTTTCTTCGTCTCTTCTTTGGCTTGATCCACCACAAGTTGGGCTTGTGTCGGCAATACTTGCGCATTGTCATCCCATTCGTCCGGCCCAACAACAGTGATTATCTTTGCGTTGGATTTTTTGGCATTAGTGCCGGGGTTGATCACCTCAATCTGGATTTTTTTGCCGCGTTTGCGGTACTGTTTAGGCACTTCAAACTCGAGCCGGCAGTCGTTCCTGTAAGTGGGCGCAAGGATAAAAGTGTTGTTGATGAGGAGTTGTGAGTTTCTCACAAATCTTTTGCCGTTAATAATTACCTTGGCCGGATTTTGATCGCTGTCGTCCAGGATCTTTTCCGGTAAGGTAGATGCTATTTCCGGCATGGGTGTTCCGATCGGGAAGGGAAATTGGTTGCCTTCCTTTACGATTTTCCCAGCTTCATCAACAATACAGGCCATGATTTTAAGCAACGATTCTGCGCGGAGAAACTCGGCTTTCATGTCGGCTTTGGCGCCTTGGCCGTTAATCACCAGTGTGTCCAAAGGGATTTTTGCGCCATCGTTTACCATGTAAATTTTTGTGTCCTCGGCTAGAAAACCGGAACCTTGCTGGCCAAATATTTCTATTTGCAGGCCGGGTCCGTTGACGTCACAACTTTCCGGAGTGATGTTGTCAATCGCAAGTGAGCGATTGCTTAAATCTAGTTTTGCTGTTGCCATTTTCTGTATGGTTTTAAAGGTTGATTTTAGGGTTTAGTTTTGAAGAATTACTGGCTAAATTATAGATA
>DATEUR010000007.1:0-5926 GCA_035583565.1 Minisyncoccota bacterium
GCCATATCACTCGAGCAGGCATTGCCGGCAGAAGCCGCCCCATAAGTATGGCCATGGTAAACGCCGTCAATCGTCACAAGATAGGGCTTGCCGGTACCCGCCCGGGCGCACTTGATGGCGAATTCAACTGCTTCAGAGCCGGAAGTACACCGGAAAACTTTTTTTAATTTTTTGTTTGGCGCAACAGAGACAAGTTTTCTGGCAAAAATTTCCCATTCTTCCATTTTAAAAAGAGGTGGGACGTAAATGCCGCGCTTCGCGGCCCGGTCAAGGGCGGCAATGATTTCGCGCCTCCCCCAGCCAGCATTGCCAACGCACCAGCCAGCCAAAAAATCAATGTATTTTTTTCCTTTCTTATCAAACAAAAAACAGCCTTCTCCGGAAGAAAATTCGACATGGCGAGGATGATATTCGGCTACATACATATTTACTAAATATTCTAGCACAAAGAAAAACCCCGCCTTTGTTAAGCGGGGTTTGGATAATAAACTTTGTTGTCCATCACCGTTTTTCTGTTAAAGGACAACGTGTTGCCGGTACAGAACAGGCAATAAATTTTACCCAGCGTCAAATTAGCAGACTTTACGGCCGGTTTTTCCAGTGCTTATTTTTTCATTGCCCCTTCTTGCCCCGGCATCACTCCGGAATATCGGAGCCAAAGTTTGCCGAAAAGAAACGGAGAGTACCAAAGCGCGCCGACGATCATTGTCGCCAGGGCGGCCAAAATAACAGCAAGCCAATTCATAGATTATTATTTGCAAAAAAAATTACGAATAATTCGACTCTTTTATTGTACCAGATGAAAAAATTATTTTGGGGTGCCTATCGGGAATCGAACCCGAATCGAAGGTTCCACAAACCTCAGTGTTAACCGTTACACCATAGGCACCGTGATCCGACTATTCTACCCCCCGCTTTGCCCTCTGGCAAATACGTGTTCGTAATACTGGCTGTAAAAAATTCCGAAAATGACGAGCAAGAAATAAACGCCTAAAATTTGACCAAGAGGGAGCGCTAGATTTGATAGACTGCCAAGGATGAAAATACTGTACCAGGAAACGATCGAAACAGCGCCGAGACCAAAGGCCAGTCGGCGCAGACGGCGCAGTTCGCCAATCTGGTGCGGATGAGTTTCGCCAAAAGAAATATGAGTGAGTCGCGGAGCAACAAAAACATTGAGAAGAAGGCCGTTTATAAGAATCACGCCGGTGACGATGAGTTTTGCCAAAAATTTTGCTGAAGTTAAAAGAGCTATGCTTTCCGGTAAATAAAGGCCGATCCCGGAAATCACAAATAAGCCCAAAGCAAGCCAAATTGTCTGGGAAAGACTCCGAAAAACTCCGGCTTCTTCTTCGGAAATGCGGGAGTCGCGCAAAAATTGGAAAAACAAAATATTGGCGACGGTCACGGCGCCGACTCCAAGCGCTGCCGCAAGCGCGTGAAAAACGACAATAAAACTTTTGTACTTGGCCAGAAGCGAAACAAAATTATAATCAGAAAAGAAAACGATTGTCAGAAAGATTATGGTTGAAAGACCGGCGGAAATGAGACACCAGGAACACCACTGCCGGAGCAAAAAGGCTTGGATTGCCGTCAAATAGAGAGAAAAAAGAAAAGCGATAAGCGAGGAAACAGCCAGCAGGAAAACAAAACCGGGTGGCAATATCTGGAAAAGTCCCAGAAAATAACCAATGGCAACCAAGGTGTAATAACCGGTACCGATAAGCTCCACTGGTATGCCGAGAAATCTTGAGTAATCGCTTTTAACCACGGCATTGCAATCAAAACCGATCGGGCAGATGAGTTTCTCGGCGTAGAGCTTCGTGTGGCGGATATAAGCGGCAATCGAAAGGCCGGCCAGACCCAAAAGAATCAAAATTATTTCCACCGTAAAATTCATAATTTCTAAAAGGAATCGGACTCCTTTTGTGCGCGGGACAGGATTTGAACCTGCACACCCGTAAGGGCACAGCCACCTCAAGGCTGCGAGTCTACCAGTTCCTCCACCCGCGCATATTTTTTCTGTTGCCTACTTTCCATTATCAAAGCTTTTTTAACTTTACTGCGCTTTCGCGTCAGGCAAACAACTTTTGGATTGTAATACATTTTTTTAATAATTTCCAGTGCTTCTTTTTTTGCGTATTTAAGTTGTAAAGTAGAACCTTGGCCATTCATATTGATATGCCCGATAACTCCTGTTTTTTCGTTCAGCAATTTTCTAAGCCAAAAAATATGATTTTTACTTGCAGAAACAAATTCTAGGTAAAACATATGACTGGAACGCCAACGAGGATCCCAATATGAATAAAAAGTACCATCTCCATCAAAAGAACCGCGCAAAAAATCAAAAAAATATTTATCTGGAATATCAATGGCCCCTATAATCTTAGACTTCGCCGGAGATAATCCTATTGATTCTAAATATTTATAGAAAATAGTATCCCCAAATTGCACATGATAATATTTTTTCTCTGTGCTTTTACCACTGCCTTTCAAACCAATCTTCACATCAAGGCCGAGGCACCTTTTAAAATTCAATGCTTGCTCTAGATCTTTGGTAGTAAGACTCATATGTCGCCCGTTATTGTACAAACAGCCATCTGTAGCCAAAAGACCAATTGCATAAGCAAATTTAGGTGACCATTTAATTTTCACCTTACACTGCGGCTTTGTTCCTCTCTTTCCCACACCTAATAAGTATATCATCTCAAGGTAATAGCGTCTACCAATTGTGATAAATCAAAAGCCCCGAACGGGGCTTTTGATTATTCTTTTGTTTCTTCTTTCGTTTCGGCCCGGGTGGACTTCATTTTTTTGCGGACCTCTTTGGCGGCCTTTTCGCGAACATAATAAAGCTTGGCCCGACGCACCTTGCCGTGAGTTACTGTTTCGACTTTTTCTATCATTGGCGAGAAAAGCGGCCAGATACGCTCAACGCCTACTCCTTCAGCGACTTTTCTAACAGTGAAAGTCGCCCCTGGTTCTGTCCCGTGTTTTCTCGCGATAACAAGACCTTCAAAAGCTTGAAGACGGATTTTGTCTTTTTCTTTGATCTTTTGAAAAACGCGAATGGTATCGCCGGCTCGAAAAGACCACTTTTTTCGCTCTTCAATATTGACTGGCGTGAATTTGGTGAAGATTGCCATGTTTTTCTAGACTAACACAGCTATTTTGCGGAAGCAAGGACTTTTCTGAAATCAGGCGGCGGTAAGGCAACAAACGCCATTTTTTTTCCGCGAATCTCAAATTCGATGGAAGAAGCATGGAGGGCTAGTCGGGGAAGACCCGTTACGCAATCCTTTTCCCCGCCGTAAAGTTTGTCGCAAGAAACCGGGTGATTGAGATAATTAAAATGGACACGAATTTGGTGAGTCCGGCCGGTTTGAGGAAAAACTTTCACATGAGTCCACTTGCGTTCTTTTTCGTCGATAAATCGCTTCACCACCCGATAGTCAGTAATCGCTTCTCGTAATTGGCCGCGCTTGCCGCGGGAAGCAATAAATTTTCCAAATTTGGCGCTCCGGCCGATTGAAGCGGAAATTCTTCCTTTATCATCCTTAAGCCAGCCGAAAACAACAGCTTCGTAGACTTTTTTTACTTTTCTCTCCTTAAATTTTTCTTTTAATTCTTCGAGTGTTTTTTGATTCTTCGCGATAACTAAAACACCCGATGTTTCCTTGTCGAGTCGGTGGACAATACCAGGTCGATGAATTATTTTTCCATTAATATCCATTGGCTCCCCTACTTTTTTTATAGCGGGATACTTTTCGAGAAGCCAGTCAGCAAGAGTTTTTTTCTTAGTTTTGCCGTCACCGTGCACCATAAGACCGCTGGGTTTATTGATGACTAAAATATTTTTATCTTCGTAGATGATAGAAATCTTCATATGGGCGATAGAGGACTCGAACCTCTGACCTACCCGGTGTAAACGGGTTGCTCTACCAACTGAGCTAATCGCCCTATACTCCCGGCAGGAATCGAACCTGCAACCGCGCCTTAGAAGGGCGCTGTTATATCCATTTAACTACGGGAGCATGAATTGCAAAATCACACTTTAAGCGAAGACTTGCGAGCACGAGGAATTTTCTAGCAGGAAAATATCCGTGCTTCGCGAAAAGCGTGATTTTGCAATTTTAACAAAGATCTATTAGAAAACAAAGTAAATCAAAAGGCCGATAATAATGACTGCAATAATTGAGAAAAAGTTGAAATACTTATAGAGCAGATGAGCAATTTGCGGCCCCCAAAACCGGAGAGCGAGGCCAACCGCAAAAAATCGCCCGCCGCGGCCAATGATTGAAGCAATGATAAATATCGGCAAACTGATGCTAAATAAGCCGGCGCTGATGGTGAAAACTTTATACGGAATTGGCGTGAAAGCCGCCACTAAAATTGTAAAGAAAGCATTTTGTTGGAAAAGACCGGCTACATAATCGACCTTGTCTTGCAAATTATAAAGATCGATAAGTTTTTGACCAGCAAATTCGAAAAAAGCAAAACCAATCAGATAACCAAAGAGACCACCTAAAACCGAAGCGATAGTGGTAATAAGAGAATAAAAAAACCAGCGCCGCTCCTGCTTGGCTAGTAAAATGGCAATCAACAAAAAATCCGGCGGGATCGGGAAAAAAGAAGATTCCGCAAAAGAAAAAAGTATCAGCCAAAATGTTCCGGTTTTGCTTTCGGCTTTGGCAATCACCCATTCTTTCAATCGCCGGCGAAGGTGATCCATACTATTTCACTTTTGTTCCTGGCGGCACTTTTTCGGCCGGACCAAGCGTCACCAAGCTTCCTTCGCCCACCGCGTAAAGAACCATGCCTTGGCTTTCTACTCCTTTAATCGTTCTTGGTTCTAGATTGACAAGTACCGGCACCTGCCGGCCGACAAGCACCTCGGGGTCGGCGAAGTAGGGCCTCACGCCGGAAACAATTTGAACTTGCCTGTCGCCGAGATCGATTTGAAATTTTAAAAGTTTGTCCGCTTCCGGCACCACCTCGGCAGAAAGAATGGTGCCAATTTGGATGTCGAGTTTGGTAAAATCAAGAATATTAATCATTTGTTTATTCTATCAAGATATCGCTGTAATATTAATGCCGCCGCTTTGGCGTCAATCGCTTCAGTTTTGCGCTCCTTTCTTCTCGGTGTTGCTACCGGTTTTATTGCCAATGGTCCCATTCGCGCGAGCAAACTCGTCATAAATTCCTTTTCAAGTTCTAATGAAAAGCCCGAGTTTTCGAGCCTACCTTTAAAAGAAAGAATTTCTTCCATTATTTTGTTCGGATCGCCAAAAGAAGTCAGAGATTCGCCTAAAACTATTTTTTCCACTTTTTCTTCTTTTGCGATTTTGGCTATTTTTGTGAGAAGGTTTTTGTCATTGATAATAATATCTTTAGGAAAAGCAATTTTCCCGCCTTCATCGGAAAGAGCAATTCCCACCCGTTTTGCGCCATAATCAATGCCTAAAAACTTCATTTATCCATTCTAGCAACAAAATCTTATTTTGTGCTAAAATAAGCCCATGCCACTAGGTTTAACAAACAACTTATTATTTATAATCATTCTTGTTCTTTGGGTCTTGCCTTGGAAAGGCTACTCCCTTTGGACGACTGTCAAAAGAGCGCATAAAGGTTGGTTCGTCGCGCTTCTTATCTTAAACACCTTCAGTATTCTTGATATCATTTATATTTTCTTTATTGCCAAAAAAAGCTGGCAGGATGTTTCCCGCGATTTCCAAAATTTCTTTGGCTCCAAAAAACAAACGACGCCTGCCGAAAAAGCTTAAAGAATCATGGTGGGTTGCGCCGAATGGTAAGGCACCAGTCTTGAAAACTGGGGCTCCGCAAGGGGCTTGCAGGTTCGAGTCCTGCACCCACCGCATTTTCAAACAGACACCGCCAGTTAGGAAATGAAGTCATTGGCTCGCCC
>DATEUR010000008.1:0-3835 GCA_035583565.1 Minisyncoccota bacterium
GTTCTGCGCGTCTCCCAAAACATTTTCCGGCCTTGTTGCGGCAACTCGACTTATTTCCCCGACTGCAATCACGGCATGGCCATGTTGGCGCTTCTTGAGCTCCTGGCTTCACAAAACGTCCCGGAAGACGAGATGTACAAAATTGCGCTTCAGGTGAATTCCTATTGGTTCCCGGATACTTATTTGACCATCGCCAAGTATTTGGAGACGGAAGGCGTTAATTGGCCAAATGCCGACCCTAAAGAAATTTTGGGCGCCAATTATTCAAGCGGCCGCGGCTTCCGGGAAATCCTCTCTAAAGTTGAACCCGTGAGCGCCAGCGGTGGCGGTGGCGGTTGTAGCGTTTAAATAAAATTTTGGGCGCTGCAGGACTCGAACCTGCGACCTTTCGCGTGTGAAGCGAATGTTCTAACCAACTGAACTAAGCGCCCGGTTATTCACGGACATGCTTCTTGGCGACAAAAAATAAAATGATGAGGAGAAAGGTGGTCAGCGTCATCCAAGGGAGAGAAACAAAACCGAATTCAAACACGAGCCGCTGTGCGCAGGAAAGCGCCTCCGCGCCACAGAAGGCACTTGGGATAAGACCCCACTCAAGGGAATAATGATACAAGGAGAAAAGACCGCCAATTGAAGCAAGAGGAATGGCATAATGGCCAACGTTTTCTTTTCTTACAGAAGCAACTATGAGAATTACGACAAGGGGATACATGAAAACCCGCTGGTACCAGCAAAGCGGACAGGGTGGGAAATTCAGTACCTCCGAGTAAACGAGACTGCCAAGCGTAGCGCCTGCCGCGATGAGTAAACTGAAAGGAAGCGCTCGTTTCCCGAAAAAATTGATAATTTTTTGGCCCGAGCCGTTGTTTTTGAAAAGAAAAAGGCAAGCAAGCAAAAGGAGGATAATGGCATTGCCAAAAAGCGCAAGGACGGCAAGAGTTTGACTGAAGATAGCGCTAAAAGTCATAGAAACTAAGGAAGGGCACAGCCGGTTTTTTCCGCAAGTTTCGCCAGAGAGACCTCGCCGGTTTCGCGGGAACCGTCAGCAAATTCCCAAGTCGGATAACCTTCAATATTTTTGTCTTTGCAGATTTCAAGCTGACTCTGCCCGTCAGGCGTTGAACACTCAACGTAAGGGAGGAGTTTGGCGGATTTACCGAACAACTTCTTTTGATTCTGGCAGTGCGGGCACCAAAATGCGCCGTAAAAGACCGCGCTTTTTTCTTCAAGACAAGCGGCAAAAGCATCGAGCTCGCCCGGCTTCTTGGAATTATTGACAAGAAAAACTATTAAAACGGCTAAAACAGCCAAACTAATAACGGTTATAAGCGTGCTTTTCATATGCCTTTTATCGTATCACATTTATATGTTAGGATAAAGCAATGAAAGAAATTCTTCTGGTAAGGAATCTCTCCGTTATTCTCGATTCGGAAGAAATTATTCACGATATTTCTTTTTCTGTCCGGTCCGGCGAAGCCCTCGCTGTCATCGGCCCTAATGGGGCGGGGAAAACCGTGCTTTTCCGCGCTCTTCTCGGCCTCCTGCCTTATCGGGGAGAGATTTATTGGCAAAAGGGTATTAAGGCCGGTTACGTGCCGCAAAAGTTTGCCATCGACAAGACTCTGCCGATTACGGTTCAGGAGTTTTTTCTTTTAAAAGCGAAAAATTTTTGGTGGCCGGGAAAGGAATGGCTTTTAAAGCTTGTCCACGAGTTAAAAGCGGTTGGTCTAGACGAAAGTGTTCTTAATAAAAAACTTACTGATCTTTCCGGCGGCCAGCTGCAGCGGATTTTGATCGCTTTTGCGCTTGTTGATCATCCGGAGGTGCTTCTTTTTGACGAGCCGACTGCTGGCATTGATATCGGCTTTGAAGAAACTATTTACACCATTCTCCATCGGCTTCAAAAGGATCGCGGAACAACAATTATTTTGATTTCTCACGATATTGGCATCGTTTACCGCTACGCCGACGAAGTTATTTGTTTGGATAAAGACATGCTTTGCCACGGTCGGCCGACGGAAGTTTTAAAACCCGAAGATTTGGCGGCGATTTACGGCGAGGGGGCAATTTATAAACACGGCCACGGGCACCACGGTCTGGGTCACTAAATTTTATTTATGGATTTGCAATCGATTTTAATCGCTTTGACAGTCGGGCTGGCCTCGGGCGCCATCGGGTCTTTTATCGTCGTCAGGCGGATGAGTCTTGTCGGTGACGCGCTTTCCCATGTCGCTCTTCCCGGTATTGCTTTGGCGCTTTCTTACGGCATTGACCCTTTTTTCGGGGTGATTTTCTTTATTTTGGCCGCCGCTGTTATCGTCTGGTGGCTTGAAACAAAAACCGCCCTGCCGGCTGATGCCCTGGTCGGTATTTTATTTACCGCCTCTTTGGCAGTCGGCATTTTGACTATTCCCGATCAGGAAATCATTGAATCGCTTTTCGGCGCATTTCCGACGCTGCCGACAGGGATGCTTCTTTTAATTATTGTCGGCGCGCTGGGCACAACTTTTTTAATTTTTTATCTTGCCCCGAAATTTCTCTTCTTTACTTTTTCCGAGGAGCTTGCCGCCACGAAGGGCATTACCCAAAAATATAATCTGCTCCTACTTGTCATTTTCGCTTTTGTGGTGGCGCTTGGCATCAAACTCGTCGGCACGCTTCTCATGGGGGCACTGACGATCATTCCGCCGATTATTGCCAAAAACCTCTCCCGGAGCATGAAGAGTTTTATTTTTGCCTCAAGTTTGCTTGGCGCACTCATTGGCGTCGCCGGTGTCGTCGCCGCGGATTATTTTAATCTTTTGCCAGGGCCTACCATAATTCTTTTCGGTATTATTTTATTCTTGCTATCGCTACCTTTTGCCAAGGGCAGACATTATATCTCTGTTTTTAGATAGCTTGCAAAATTATGGTGTCAATGGAAAAAGCTCCGCCGCCAAAAGTAAAGAGAGTGAAGGCGGCGGCTAAATTCATAAGATCAAATTCCCAGCCGGTTTGATTCATGGCCGAGAAGGGCGTGTGCCATTTGGTGAGTTTTAAGTAAAGCGCCCCAACCATAATGAAGCCGATGCCAAGAGCGGCAAAATGGGTGAAAAAGCCGAGAATAAGGGCAAGGCCCCCGATCGGTTCAACAATGGAAAGGAATTTCATCAAGCTAAGCATATTGGCCGGCATTTTCTCTGAAGGCTCCATTTTCCACATCGGCCGCTTCATGAGACCATGGTAAAGAAAAACACTGCCGAGGGCTAAACGCAAAACTAAAAGCGCTAAATCCATATTTTTATTTGTTTACTGTTAATGCTTTTGATTTTAACAGGAAATAAAGGGCCAGGGGCGCGCCGGCATTAGCAAAGCGCTCGACGAAATCCCAAAATGATTCGCCGACAATCGGTCGAATAAGAGCAGTAAAGAATCCCCAGAAGGCTGCCCAAAGCAATACCCAAGAAATAGGCCTTATTAAAACAATCAAAGCGACTAGTAAATCCGCGATGCCAATTGCTAAGAGAAGTTGGCCGGCGACGATCGCGTCAACGCCGGTAATTTTCTGGATCCAGCCAATCCATGCTTCTTTGCCTTGAAGAGCAAAAACGCCGTGACCCAAAAATTCGCCAAAGACGGCAATTCTCAAAACCCACTCCATGATTTTTTGATTACCCATGTTGCTTACTCGTTTATTATTAATATTTCTAAATTATATCATCAATTTTTAGCCGAGCCAATTTGGGGATTACGCCGAAATTAGGCGGGTATATAATAGAACTTATTAACAACTAATTTTTTAACCGTTTATGATGATGAATTTTGGCTATGGTTACGGCCCGATGCTTGGCGGGGG
>DATEUR010000009.1:0-10946 GCA_035583565.1 Minisyncoccota bacterium
CGGCCACAAACGGCCCGCGGTCGTTTACTTTCACAACAGCGCTTCGGCCATTTCGCTGATTGATCACCCGCACTTTCGTCCCGAAAGGCAGAGTCTTGTGGGCGGCCGTGTATTCTTGTTTGTTGTAAAGCTCTCCGGAAGCCGTTTTTTTGCCTTGGAAAAGATTGGCATAGTAGGACGCTTGACCTTCGAGAGTTTGGCCCACTTCGAGCTTTTTATCACCGAGAGTCGTTGCCAGAACTTCGTTTAATTTAGCGCGGGTTAACTTACCGACATAACCACTGCCGACTTTAAGACTGGCTGGTTTTAAAACTTCATCAGCGTATTTTTCTTGAAAACGGATGACGGCGGCGCGGGTTAGTTTGCCTAATTTATCCGTTTCCTTGCTCGGTGAACCGTCTCCTTCTTTGGCGACCTCGGTAGCCTGGTCAAGATTAAGAACAATCTGGAGGCATTTTACTTCCTGACCGACTGATCCTGTCTTCAAATCCCCGCTGAAAACAACACCGGCACAACCATCAATTGGCGCGGCAAGCAAAAAATTCGGCTGAATAAAAATAATGCCGCTTAAAATAAGACTTGCAAAAAATAAATTTTTAAATACTTTCATAATTTAATTTAATAATAACATAAATCAGAAACCGCCCTTAGGGGCGGTTTCGCACTGATTAGTGTTCGTGGCCGTGGGGTTTGCTTTCCTTCGCCGGCTCTTCGCCAACGGCCACCTCGGTGGTGAGTAAAATAGCGGCAGCGGAAGAAGCGTTTTGGAGGGCAAGTCGTTCGACCTTGACCGGATCAATAATGCCCTTTTCAACTAGGTCCTCCATTTCGACTTTCTCTTTATACTCGGCTACGGCCGCATCATAACCCACGGCCTCGCCTTTTGCTTCTTTGACTTGTTTAACAATAGTCGTCGCATCTTCCCGGCCAGCGTTTTCGGCAATTTGTTGGAGTGGTAAGGAAAGCGCCGTCAAAAGCGCTAAGTAACCAGTCACATATTCTGATTCCTTCTTACCCTTACTTGAATCAAGATAAACTTTTGATTCTTTGAATTTCTTAGCGACTTTCTCGCCAGCCTTGACAAGCGCCACGCCGCCGCCCGGCACAATCCCTTCGGCAATGGCGGCTTTGGTGGCGTGCACAGCATCTTCGATTTTAAGTTTCAAATATTTCATTTCGGTTTCCGTTGCCGCGCCAACGTAAAGAACGGCTACTCCTTGAGAGAGTTTGCCGATTCGCTCTTGGATCTTTTCTTTATCAAATTTTGATTCGGTGAGACTTAATTGTTTTTTTAGTTGTTCTACGCGGGCTTCGATATTTGCTTTCTTGCCTTTGCCGCCAATAATCGTCGTCCGGTCTTTGGTCGCGATAATTCGCTTAGCGCGGCCAAGCATGGAAAGTTCCGCGTTTTCAAGTTTGATGCCTAAATCGGACGAGACAACTTTCGCCCCGACTGTTACCGCAATATCTTCAAGTATGTCTTTTTTACGGTCGCCATAACCAGGCGCTTTAAGACCAAGCACGCTGAAAATGCCGCGGAGTTTGTTTACAACAAAAGTTGCGAGCGCTTCGCCTTCGATTTCATCGGCAATAATCACAAGGCTTTTTACCCCTTCGTCAGCCACTTTTTCAATAAGCGGCAAAATGTCTTTGATGGCGGAAATTTTCTGATCCGTAATCAGAATGAGGGGTTCTTTGTATTCAGCATCCATCCGTTCTGGATTTGTCACCATATATGGCGAAACATAGCCCTTATCAAATTCGATGCCTTCCACCACTTCTGATTGGATACCGATTGATTGCGATTCTTCAACAGTCACCACCCCGTCTTGGCCAACTTTATCAATCGTATCCGCAATGATTTTGCCTATTTCTTCTGATTCGGCCGCGATCGTTGCCACCTGCTGAATTTCTTCTTTGGCTTTTACTGGCTTCGCCATCTTTTGAAGGCTTTCAATTACATGAGTGGTTGCATCTTCGATGCCACGGCGCAGAACCATCGGATTAGCGCCGGTTGCTAATTTTTTAAGACCCTCATTGACAATAGCTTGAAAAAGAATGACTGAGGTCGTCGTGCCATCACCGGCGGCATCATTAGTTTTATCCGCCACTTCCTTGGCGATTTCGGCGCCCATATTTTCAAATTTATCCGCGAGGTTTATTTCTTTGGCAATCGAAACACCGTCATTAGTAATTAAAGGCGCGCCGTAACTGCGTTCAAGCACCACATTGCGGCCGCGCGGACCGATCGTCGCTTTCACTGCATCTGCCACTTTATTTATGCCGCGAAGCAATGCCTCGCGCGCCGCCTCACCAAATAAAACTTGTTTTGCCATAGGTTATATTGAGGCCAAATTTCTTTTCCGAACCGTTCCCTATCGGCTGTCCAAGTGAGGGAAGGAAATTTGGCCGAAAATTATTTGATAACTGCTAAAATGTTTTCTTCCCGCAAAATATAGTATTCGACCCCGTCAACTTTAATTTCGTCAGGACTGTATTTGGAAAATAAAACCACATCGCCTATTTTTACTTTCGGAGATATCAATTCGCCGTCTTCAAATCGGCCTTCACCGACGGCGACCACTTCCCCTTGATCGGGCTTTTCTTTATCAATGGTTTCCGGGATGATAATGCCGCTTTTAGTTTTGGTTTCTGGCGAGATCGGTTTAACGAGGACTCGGTCGCCAAGCGGTTGTATTTGTGTCATTTTTTTCATAAAAAAAGCGAAAAATTATTAGATAATTAGTAAGGTTGTAGGATTATTTTAATGAAGTTGGCTGTTATGTCAATATGCTGTGTAAATTAAAAAAGCGGGTAACCGCTTTTAATTTGAAATTTTGCTAAGCAATTTCTTTTGGGAAAGATAGGTCAATCTTAGCCCGATCGAAAAGACGCCGGTCGAACTCGCGTTCGATTGAATTCCGAACGGCCTGTTCGCAATGACGCCGAAAGAGGCTTCGGTTCTTACAAAGAGCGCAAGTTGCAGATTGGCCTTTAAATCAAATCCGGCATTGGCTTGCAAAAAAATTCCGCCGAAATAAGGATACTTCAAGACGTGCCAATTTTCCCGCATGCTTTGATTTTTGGTCTCGTTGTGGATTTGTCCAATTCCCGCATATACGCCGCATACCGGGCCAAACATCCATGTTGGTCTCGTCTGGTCTAATTTTGGAAGATTGAAATGGAGAGAGATGGTCCGCATCGCAATTTTTCGGTCAATTTTTTCGTTGAGTGACCAAGATTCAAAATTGCGGAATTGCAAACCGAGCCCCACCTTTTCGTTTAAATCATAACTCAAGATGGCTCCGAATGGTTTTGTTTTTTCTCGAAACTCGCCATTAGACTTTTCTTGATAAGTTACGGAATAAAAAGGCGCGATGCTCACTTGAGCGGATAAAGGCAAGAAGGTGCTTGCAAAAAAGGCCGTGAAAAGAAATGCCTGCTTTTTCATTTGTATTGGCTTTAAAGGACATCTGCTTTAAAGTATAGTTTATTTCCGAGAAGAAAGCAAAACATTGGCCTTGGGTTTGATTTTTGCCGGCCCTTTTGCTATTATAATGCCGCAATGCTTACAATCCTTACCTGGGTAGAAATTATTGTTTCTGTGCTTTTAATTTTAACTATTATTCTCCAACAGCGCGGAGCGGATGTTGGAGGCGCTCTTGGTGGCGGCCAAGAAGGCGGGGTTTATTTCTCCCGCCGCGGGGTTGAAAAATACCTCTTTATTGCGACGATCATTTTGGCCATCATTTTTGTGGCCGCCGCAATCGCTATTGTTTTGCTTAACTAAAATAAGGCAAAATGTCCTTTCCGAACCGTTCCCTATCGGTTGTCCAGGTGAGGAAAGGATGTTTTGCCGAATTTACAATTTAATGAGGTAAAAAAGTCCAATGGATAAAATCAGAGCTTGGCTCACATCACAAAATCAAGTGATTAATTCTCTTTCGCCGACACTGCGGTTTGTATTTCTCTTTTTATTTGCCGTGTTTTTCGCAAGCACTTTCGTGATGCTTGGTAAAATCAATAATACTTTTCTCATTGAGGAACCGCGTCTCGGCGGCGAACTTCATGAGGGAATTATTGATTCGCCGCGTTTTATCAATCCGGTACTCGCATTTTCCGGCGCGGATAAAGATTTGTCCGCCCTGGTTTTTTCGGGATTGCTTCGCAAAACAAGCACTGGTGACTTTATTCCTGACCTTGCCGAGAGTTTTGAGGTTTCGGCTGACAACCTCAAATACACAATTAAGCTCAAAGACAGCGCTGTATTCCATGATGGCAAAAAAGTAACCGCTGACGATATTATTTTTACGATCAAGCTCATTCAGGACCTGATTCTTAAAAGTCCGCAAAAAATCCGCTGGGAAGGCGTGGCCGTCGAAAAAATAGATGACTCAACGCTTACTCTAACGCTCCGCCAGCCTTATGCTTTCTTTTTGGAAAACCTGACGACCGGTATTTTGCCGGCCCACCGCTTTAAAAACGTGCCAATTGAACAAATAAGTTTCCACCCCTTTAATCTTGAAGCGGTTGGTTCAGGGCCTTTCCGGATTAAAGAAATTAAAAAGCGGTCCGATGGCACAATTTCTCACATTGAACTCGTGTCTTTCCGTAATTTTGCGCTTGGTCGACCCTATATCAGCAATTTCTTCCTTCATTTTTATTCAAACGAAAAGACCCTTCTCGACGCTCTGAAGCGGGGCGAGGTAAGTCAAGTCGTCGGTCTTTCCGGAACCACCGCGGCTGAAAACAACTTTCGAATCGAAACGTTTATTTTACCCCGCATCTTCGGCCTTTTCCCCAACCAAAACCAAGCCACGATTTTTACTGACAAATCAGTCATTGAGGCTTTTGATTTAGCGATTAATAAGGCAAAAATTGTCAGCGGCGTTTTGCAGGGCTTTGGTAATCCAATTGACAGCGCTGTGCCAGAATCTATAATTGAAGCAAGAGATACTTACTCCAAAGAGAAAGCTCTGGAAATTCTGACCCGAGCCGGCTGGGTCACGAATGAGGATGGCGTTCGCGAGAAAAAAGGCAAAACCGCAAAAGATACCGCTCGCCTGGCTTTCGCCATAGCAACGGCCGACACGCCAGACCTCAAACAAACAGCCGAGCTTATCAAAGAGGATCTCTCAAAAATCGGAGCCGAGGTGTCGCTTAATATTTTCGAAATCGGCGATCTTAATCAAAATATCATTCGGCCGCGAAAATACGATTTGCTTCTTTTCGGACAAGTGATCAATAATGACGGGGATTTATTTTCTTTCTGGCATTCTTCCCAACGCAAAGATCCCGGCCTCAATATCGCGAACTACACAAGCGCCAAATCGGATAAATTGCTTGAGGAAATGCTTTCAACAGGAGACGAGAAAGAAAGAGCCAATAAAATCGCGGGCTTTGAAGAGGAAATTAAAAAAGATAAAGCGGCAGTTTTTCTTTATTCGCCAAAGTTTATTTATATTGTTGATAAAAATATTAAAGGGATCTCTTTGCCGGAAATCGGCAATGGTCCCGATCGTTTCAGTGAATCTTATAAATGGTTTCTTGAAACGGAAAAAATATGGTCTGTCTTTGCAAAATAAAAATATTATTATATAGGTTTGTAACTACAAACTAAAAGTTATGCCAAAACCAAAATTAAGACGCCGGCCACCTGTTCAATTTCGAAAGACCGGCCGACCTGTTACCAAAATAATGTCAAAAATTCCCGAAGTCGAACTCGGGACAATTCGCATTGTCCCGCTCGGCGGCGTTGAGGAGGTCGGCCGGAACATGACGGTTATTGAAGGCCCGCACGACATTATTATTGTTGATTGCGGTCTCCAGTTTAAATACGAAGAAACCCCGGGAATCGACTATATCATCCCGAATACCCGCTATCTTGAGGAGCGCAAACATAAAATCCGGGGCATGTTTATCACTCATGGTCACCTTGATCACATCGGCGCGATTCCTTACACCATGGCTAAAATCGGCAATCCGCCGATTTATGTCCGTCAATTTGGTTCAGTTATGATCGCCAAGCGTCAGGAAGAATTTCCGCGCGAACCAAAATTGAAAATGAACGTTTTAGAAGGCGGCGAAAAAGTTCAATTTACCGATTTTGCCATTGAAACCTTCCCTATTTCCCACACTATTCCTGATTCAATGGGTCTTGTTGTCGATACAAAACTCGGCCCGATCGCTTTCATCGAAGATGTCCGGGTTGATAACGTGAATGGTGTCGTGACGGCAGAAGAAGTCAAACAATACGAGCAGTTTAAGAAAAGAGATTTTCTACTTCTTACAATGGACTCAACAAGCATTGAGAAACCGGGTTTTTCAGTATCCGAATCATTAGTCGTGGAAAATTTAGAACGCTTTATTAAAGAAGCGGTCGGCCGCTTATTTATCGGCACTTTTGCTTCCCAAATCGAAAGAGTAATAAGCATCATCGAACTTACAGAAAAATACGGTAAAAAAGTCGTCATCAGCGGCCGTTCGATGGAAAATAATGTCGAGATCAGTAAACAGTTGAAACTCATAAAATCAAAAAATATCATTCCGATCCAAGAAATAAACAATTATCCGGCCAACAAAATCGTGGTTATCGCCACGGGTTCTCAAGGTGAAGAATATTCAACCCTTTGGCGGATGGCTCACAAAAGCGACCGGCACTTAACCCTTAATCGCCAAGACACGGTTCTTTTGTCTTCCTCAATCATTCCCGGTAACGAATATTCAATCAGCAAGCTCAAGGACAATCTTTATCGCCAGGAAGCGAAAATAGTCACCTACCGCGATTCCGACATTCACGCTTCCGGCCACGGCAACCGCGGCGAGCTCGAATGGATCCATCGCCAATTCAAATACCGTTTCTTTTTGCCGGTCCACGGCCACCACTTCATGCTTCGTCAGCACGCTGAACTAGCTTTTTCTTTAGGCTTACCCCGGGAAAATGCAATTGTGCCGGACAACGGTTCAATCATTGAATTTTACGAAAGCGGCCAAAAATGGCGGAAGCTCAAGGAAAAAGCCCCATCCGAACTAACCTTGGTCGACGGTTTTTCCGTTGGTGATATGCAAAACGTTGTGCTTCGCGACCGCCAACTCCTCGCTGAAGACGGAATTTTTGTTGTTATCGCTGTTGTTGACTCAAGGACTGGCAAAATCAGGAAATCGCCGGATATTATTTCCCGCGGCTTTGTCTATCTTAAGGAATCTCAGGAGTTAATCCAAGAATCCCGGACAATAGCTAAAAAAACAGTTGAGGACGGATCGCGAGGCATGCATCCAATTGATTTTGAATTCATCAAGAAAACTTTAACTGATAATCTTTCTCGTTTCCTTCACCAAAAAACCGCCAAACGGCCGCTGGTGATCCCGGTTGTGCTTTCCGTATGAAGCCGCTTCGGATTCTTTATCTTTTTTCTTTTTTTCTAGCCGTTCAATTCGCGGTCACCACTTACATTAATTCCACTTTTCTCGCCCAATTTATCGGTGAGAAAAATGTCGGGCTCATTTACGCCCTTGGCTCTACTTTAGCCATTATCGGTCTTCTTTTCTTGCCGCGCTTCACCGTCAAAATTGGCAACTTCAAGGTGGTAAATCTCATTCTTTTTGCCATGCTTTTTTCCCTCGTCGGCCTGTTTCAGGCAAAAAATATTACGGCGGGTCTGTTTTTAATGCTTGTTTATTTCGCCACCAACATGATCATTGTGTTCTCTCGCGATATTTTTATCGAAAAATACACCCGGGAGGAATCCACCGGCCGTACCCGCGGCGCTTTTTTAACAGCCGTTAATCTTGGTTTTGTCTTAGCGCCGGCGGCCGCCGGCTTTCTTGCCGAGCGTTCGCTCAATAATGTCTATATCTTGGCCGCCCTGCTGCTAATACCGGCTTTTTTCCTGATTCGGCCTTTCAAGAAATTCCACGATCCCCATTATGAGCCCCCGGTCCTCCGCGAGGTTTGGAAAAAATTCCGCGAAGATAAAAATGTTTTAAAAATATATTTAATCAATTTTATCCTGCAATTTTTCTATGTCTGGATGGTTGTTTTTATGCCTATTTATCTCAACAAACACATTGGTTTTGGATTCGGAACGATCGGCCTTATTTTCACGATCATGCTTCTGCCGTTTGTCATTTTTCAATACCCGCTGGGACGCTTAGCGGACAAAATCGGGGAAAAAGAGATGCTCAACACAGGCATCGTGATCGCTTCCCTTTCGACGCTTGCCATACCTTTTATTAAAACCCCGAATTTCTTTCTTTGGGCTGGTGTTTTGTTTATGACCCGGGTCGGAGCGGCTATCATTGAAGCAATGACCGAGATTTATTTTTTTAAAAAAGTAGGCGCCAAAGATTTAGAAATAATCAGCTTTTTTCGAAATACCTACCCTGTCGCCAATGTAATTGCGCCGCTCCTGGCAAGCGGGCTTTTTATTTTCACTTCTTTTAATGGGCTTTTTATTACTCTTGGATTTGTCGTGCTTGCCGCCATCTTTTTTAGCGTTAGGCTCGTTGATACTGACTGATCTTTTTGTCTTTGGTTCGAAAGAAAATTAAAAAGAAAAGAATGGCAATCGCGGCCATCACCGCGCCATAATTAAAAGCCGCCATAACGCTGATTTTATCCCAAAGAAGGCCGAAAATGACGCTCGCCGGCAGAAGAGCGATCCCGGTGGCAGCATTATAAATGCCGTAAGCCAAACCGCGGTTTTCTTCATTCACAAGATCAGCCACAATAGCTCGGCCAACGCCATCGGTAAAGGCCGAGTAAAGACCGTAAAAGGCAAAAATCAGCCAAACGAAGGAAAGCGACTCCACGCGCGCCAGAAAAATATAAGAAATGGCAAAAATGAAAATACCTATCAAAAAAGTCTTGCGGTGGCCGATTTTGTCGGACAAAATACCGGCCGGCGTGCTAAAAAAAGAATAAGAGAGATTGTAGACAAGGTAAATAATAGGCAATAAGACGATCGCGAGTCCCAGATTTTCCGCCCGGAGAAGTAAAAAGGCCTCTGACGCCTTTCCTAGCGAAAAAATTGTCGCCACAATCGTAAAAATCAAAAATGGCCAGCCTAAATTTTTCAATTTAAAAGACGAAGGTATTTTTAATTTGCTGCCGTTAAAATTATTAACCGGCTTTTTGATCTCGCGAACAAAAAACACGAGACAGAAAACGGCAAAGAAACTGGCAACAAATGAAAATAAAAAAAGCGAGCGGAGATTATTATCAAGCAGTGGCAGAACAATAAAGGCGACGAGCGGCCCCAACGCGCCGCCAAGCGTATCGAGTCCTCGATGAAAGCCAAAGGCTCGGCCGATTGTCTCCCGGGCGGTTGAGAAAGAAATCAGAGCGTCGCGCGGCGCTTCTCGAGTGCCTTTGCCGGTCCGATCAATAAACCGGATGATGAGGGCGTGCCAGGGTGCTTGTGCGAGCGCCAATAGAGGTTTAGCCAAGGCGCTTAAGCTGTAGCCGGCGACGATAAAGGGTTTTCGGGTATCCGTTTGGTCGGACCACCGGCCGGAAAATATCCGCCAAAGACTCGCCACGCTGTCCGCCAAACCTTCAATGAGGCCGATAAAAATGTTTGACGCCCCAAGATAGTTTTTAAGAAAAATCGGTAAAAATGGAAAAATCATTTCCGAAGAAAGGTCGTTGAAGAAACTGACGATGCCGAGCCAAACGACATTTCGCGAGAGGCCAAAAATTTTCTTTTCCTTGGTATCCATAGAAATTAACAAACTGCCGGGCAGGGACTCGAACCCCAATACCATGCTCCAGAGGCATGTGTCCTACCATTAGACGACCCGGCATCGGAAACCTACTTATTAATATACCGGAGGATAGCAAATAAACTCGAGAAAATTGTAAGAACAAGACTGGCCACCAGAATAATCAAAAATATTTCAAAAAAATTCGTCAAATAATAACGGTACATATCGAGGCCGAGAAAATTCGTCATCCGACTGCCCAGCCAAAAACTAACCGGATAAAAAATGACCATCGTCAAAATGGTCGCCAAAAATCCGTAAATAATTCCTTCGATAATGAAAGGGCCGCTGATGTACCGACGCGATGCGCCAACAAGACGCATCACTTTAACCTCGTCGCGAGCGATGTAAATTGCCAAGCGGATTGTATTGAAGACAATGATTGCCGAAATTAAGACAAAAATACCGATCACGAGAAGGCCGAGGTTGCGGGCGTTTTTAATGAGCGCGCTTAACCGGTCGATCACTTGCTTGTTCTGATGGTAATCAATTTTGTTGATGATAGAGGCCTCCCCTTTGACAAGAACGGTTTCTTTTTCAAGAAAATTAGCGATTGCCTCATACTGCGAAACCTCATTGGCTTTGATGTTGATTTGCGCTCCGAGCGGATTTTCACCGAGCTCTTCAAGAGCTTGAAGGGTTAGATAATCATCTTTATGCCGCTCTTTGAAATTCGCTAGCGTTTCTTCAGCTGAAACATAAACAGTTGTGGCAACACCCGACAAATTATCAATCGTCTTCTTCAGGTTGGAAATCTGGCTTTCCGGCACGTCGAGATCAAAATAAACCGTGACATCGACTTGATTTTTCACTTGGTCAAGCGAATAGGTCAAAACAGCCTGCAAAAAAATAAGGCCGACAAAGACACAAAGCATAACCGTCATCACCAGCACGGCCGCCAAGCTGACGGTACTGCTTCGTTTGAAATTAATAAGGCCGGCTCGAATAATTCTTCGCAAATTTTGCATATTATTCTAATTCTATCATTAAATCGCGTAGTGGCCGTGTTTATCATCACGGGTAATCTTGCCTTTTTCCAAAGTCACAACCCGCGGCCGAAGCGAATCCACTACGGCCCGGTTGTGAGTCGCTAAAATCACGGTTGTGCCGAGATCATGGATCTTCTTAAGAATTTGAATAACCTCGTTTGTGGCCACTGGGTCAAGGTTGCCGGTCGGCTCGTC
>DATEUR010000010.1:0-3933 GCA_035583565.1 Minisyncoccota bacterium
CTTCGCAATTTTCTTTGTCTGCTTTCGTGCCGTAACCCATGGCGATCATCTTGTCGACGCCTTCTTTGAGCACTAAATCAAGGTCGCTGTCGGTCAAACGAAGTTTTCCGCCCCGGCCGACGCCGCTTGGAATTTCGTGAAAAAATTCGGTGGCTAAATCCGCCATCTGATTTTTAATTTCGTTATATTTCTTTCCGGTCCGAAGAAGCCGGACACCGCAGTTAATGTCAAAGCCGACGCCGCCCGGTGAAATTATCCCGCCCGCTTCGATATCAAAAGCCGCCACGCCGCCGATCGGAAAGCCGTAACCTTCATGGATATCGGGCATGGCTAGGGAATATTTGAGAATTCCCGGAAGTGTCGCGACATTGATTATTTGTTCAAGCGATTGATCCTCTAAAATATCAGTAAGCATCCTTTCGTCAATAAAAATTCGGGCCGGGACGCGCATGGCACCCGTCTTTGGAATCTCCCAGAGGTAATCGTTTATTTTTATCAAATTAGAACGCGATATCATAAAGAATTTTGTATTTACTCTCCCCCAGCGATTCAAACAAAGTGATATTTTTAACTTCTTCCGGCCAATTGATAATTTCTTCCAATGTTTTTCGGGGAAATTTTTTAAAACCACCTTCCTTAAATCGGGCAATTGTGATATGCGGCAGAATTTCCTTATATTCGCTTTCAATGCCAAAATGCTGCCTTAATTTTTTTGCCAAATTTCTGTATTCTTCTCCTTTTCCTTCAAGCCAAATAAGCCACGGGCGCTGGGCAGTTGGTCCGAAAGTGATTTTATTAAAGTAAATTGAAAATGGCCGGAGCTCGCTAGCAAATGCTTCCATTTTTTTCTTTAAATCGTCAATATTTTCTTCAAGCCAGGGCGGCACGAGAGTAATATGCGCGTTTTCAGGAGTTATAAAACGAACTTTTAAATCAGTATTTTTGCTCTGCCAATCGGCAATTTGATTTTGCATGGCTTTTGAGAGTTTTATGCCGATAAAAATTCGCTTCTTCATATATCGAAAACTATTTTTGTCTTAAGAAGATTGTCCTCCATTTTTATATCCGCCTCGTGATACGTCACCGCCTTGATATCATGGTCAAATGAATCGACCGGGTGGCCTTTTATTTCAGCTTCAAGAAATTGGTTGGTTATTTTAGTAAAAGAAACGGCGCGGTAAATTTCGTTATTAATGTGGGCAAGTGATAAAACTTCGTTTAAAAAATCAATAAGGAGACTTGTTTCGTCAGGCGCTTCAACTCTTATTTTTTGCGAGATGGTATTTTTTTCGTCTCCTTCCCTCTCTTTAAGGTAGTCCGTCGTGCCTAAAAACGCGCTTTCAAAAAGATCCGGGAGATTGCGACCGGAAACTAACAGGCGAAAATCAGCCGTATGCTCCAAAATCTTATATGGCATGTTGGTAATAATTATTGTAACATAATGGGGCTTTGGCCCTATCGTCTAACGGTTAGGACGGAAGCTTCTCAAGCTTTAAATCCGGGTTCGATTCCCGGTAGGGTCATTAGTTAAAGAATAATTATGCCAAATGAAAACACATATATTTACGGCAAGCATCCGGTAGAAGAATTGCTTGCCGCTGATCCGAGCCGGATTCAGAAAATATTTATCAAAAAAGAGTCGAGCAAGGGCTTTGATTTGATAAATAATCTTGCTTCCCAAAACAAAATCCCGGTTTCCTTTCTGCCCGGCCCGAGAATAAAAGAATTCGCCGGCGAAGACGCGGTTTCGCAAGGCGTCGTCGCTCTCATCGGTGAAGTCCCTTTTTTAGATTTAGAAGAGTTTTTGGCTTCCCTTGATCTGAAAGCAAATCCGGCCGTCTTTCTTCTCGATGAGATTGAAGATCCCCAAAACGTCGGCGCCATCATAAGAAGCGCGGCGGCTTTCGGTTTCGCCGGCGTTGTTTTCGGTAAACATCGCCAAGCGCCGATCACAAGCGTTGTATTTAAAGTTTCGGCCGGCGCCGCCGCGAAAATCCCGCTCGTTCGGGTCGTCAATTTAAACAACGCGCTCGAAAAATTAAAAAAAGCTGGTTTTTGGACAATAGCTTTAGATCAAAACGCAAAAAATAATATTTGGCAGGTCGATTTTGAGATGCCTCTTTGTTTTATTCTTGGCGGAGAAGCAAAAGGGGTTCGAGAAAAGACTTTAGAGAAGGCGGATTTCACCTACCGGATTCCAATGGAGCGCGGCATCGAGTCGCTCAATGTTTCGGCGTCGGCGGCGATTGTGGCCAGCGAGTTGGCACGAAGAAAAAAATGAGAAATATAGTATTGTTTTTTTTAAGGAATGGTTATTTTGTATGAAAAACCACGCTAAAGTTGGGAAAAGAGCCGGCCGACCGGCCTACCGAACGCCTTCGAGTTTTAAAGTGCGAAAGTCGGTACAGAGAAACTTTAATAAAATCAAAAATAAAAAGTATTTCTAAAATTCTTTTTTTGTGATATTTTAAATAAGATTTTCGGAAAGTAAAAAGGGCCTGTAGTATAGTGGTAACACGCGTCCATGGCATGGACGAGTCGGGGGTCCGATTCCCCCCAGGTCCATAAAAGTGTTATAATTATCGTATTAAAAATTAAGTTAAAATCCCAGCAAAATGACTCATCAAGACCCTAAATGTGATCTCGACCGGAATTGTTACGGCGTAACAATTCCTTTTCTCTGTAAAATTCACGTTTATTTACACGACCACGTTTCGTGGTACCGCGCTTGGCACCACAACCCTTTGCGTAAACATGTTCACATCGGGCTACTTTTTATTTGTTTAATTTTAGCGACAGCTTTAGTTTACTCGAATTTGATACAAGAACCCGGCAAAGCAAAAGCGGTCAGTTCTTATGTGCCCGAGTCTACTGCCAACATTGTTGTTCTCGATGTCACTGTTCCTGATGCTTGGGATAATGGGAGCTTTACCGCCGATACAGAAAAACAAGCTGGTTCAAATACATATTGGCAAGGTGACGCGCTAAATTCAATTACCGCGCTTGGCGGAACGAGTGGCGTTGGCTACAAAGATGCCGGGGCGGCTGGTTTTCAAGGCGGAGGAACGGAAGCGGTGGTGAGAGATTTGGATGCGGATAGTGTTTATACAAGCGCGGCCGACATCCTTAAAAAAGCTGGTAGCGGCGGACTTTCTGTTGGTAATATTTTAAACAGCTTTACCGCGCTTGGTTCAACAACCGGCGTTGGCTACAAAGAAGATGGCACAGGGGGTTTCCAAGGCACGGAAGCGGTAGTGAGAGACTTGGACGCGGATAGCGTTTACACGAGCGCGGCGGATACAGCTGTTGATTGTAATGGTTCGACAGACGGTACTATTGGCGCTTGTGAGGCTATTTCGGCTGGGGCTACTTTAGTATCTGTAACAGCAGGAATCGAAGCAAGTGGTAAATCAATCTGTACTAATAATTTAAATGGAACAGCTAAAACATGTATAAGAACTGCTAGTACCTGTGGTGGTGCTGGCACTCTTCTAGTGGGCGCTAATTGTGGTGGCACGAATACCGAAGTCAATGGTGAGTGGGCTTTTAAAGATACAGATAACGATGGCAAATACGACGATGGCGAGGATATCTATATTGAAAATGTTTCTGGAAAACTTACCTACTCCGCTAGCGCCGACACTGATGTTTACTCAACCGGCGGTCTTTCAGTCGGCAACGCTCTTACTAATTTCGCCTCTGATTGCGATAACGGTGGGGCTGGCACAAAAACTTGTAAATTTTCTGGTACTGCCCCGATTGATTCGACCGAAAGCATCGTTGTCGATGAAGGTGGTAGCGGCACTTATTCAACTGGGGCTGATACGGATGTCTATTCAACTGGCGGTGTTGCGAACGGCGCCGCCTTAACTAATTTTGCCGCTGACTGTAATGGCGGGGATTCAGGAACTCAAGCTTGTAAATATACTGGTT
>DATEUR010000011.1:0-5573 GCA_035583565.1 Minisyncoccota bacterium
CTCGCGGGACGGCGAAGCGTATAGAGATATATTTTGGCTTTATATTTATGTTAGAATTAGAAAATTATGGCCGAAAAAGACCCGAAAAAAAGCGATTTTGCCGAGCTGGAAGAGCGAATTCTTAAATTTTGGGAAAAGAATAAAATTTTCGAGCAAACACTAAAAAAACCTTCACCCAAAGGCGAATTTATCTTTTATGAGGGGCCGCCGACGGCTAACGGCCGGCCCGGCATTCATCACCTCGTGGCGCGAGCTTTCAAAGACACTATCCCGCGCTACAAGACGATGCAAGGTTATCACGTCCTCCGCCGGGCCGGCTGGGATACCCACGGCCTCCCGGTTGAACTTGAAGTGGAGAAAGAGCTCGAGTTTTCTTCCAAAAAGGATATAGAAAAATACGGCATCGCCCGCTTCAACAAAAAATGCAAGGAAAGCGTTTTGAAATATTTGAAGGACTGGAACGCGTTTACCCGCCGGATCGGCTTTTGGGTGGATCAAGAAAATCCTTATTTCACTTTCGACCCCGGCTTTATGGAAAGCGTCTGGTGGGTGGTTAAGCAAGCGGCGGAAAAAGATCTTCTTTATAAAGATTACCGCGTCGTGCCTTGGTGCCCGCGTTGCGGGACCGCTCTTTCCACTCATGAGCTTGGTCAACCCGGCGCCTATGTCGACGTGAAAGATTTGTCGGTTTATGTGAAGTTTAAAATCAAAGACGAAGACGCTTTTGTTCTTGCTTGGACAACGACCCCTTGGACGCTTCCCGGAAACGTTGCGCTTGCCGTCGGTTCTGAAATCGATTATGTGAAAATTAAAACCGATTCTGGCGATTTAATTTTGGCCAAAGAAAGACTTTCGGTCATCAAGGGCGAATATGAAATCATCGCGGAGATGAAAGGCCGCGATTTGATAGGCCTTTCTTATGAGCCGCTCTATCCTTTTATTAAAGAAAATCTTTCGGGTAAAGAAAAAGAAAAGCTAGCTAACGCGTATAAAATTTATCCGGCCCCTTTTGTTAATACTATTGACGGCACCGGTGTTGTCCATACGGCCGTGATGTACGGGGCGGACGACTTCTTGCTTGGCAACCAAGTCGGCCTGCCGAAGCATCATCTGGTCAACGAAGACGGCACTTTCAAAACAGAAGCCGGTTTTTTGGCCGGCCGGCGAGTTCGGGACGAGGAGACCGCGGTGGCCATTATCAAAGATTTGGCCGGCCGCGGGCGTCTTTACGCCAAAGAAAAATACGAGCACAGCTACCCGCACTGCTGGCGTTGTCATACCCCCCTTATCTATTTCGCCCGCGATTCTTGGTATATCAAAATGTCGGCTTTGCGCGCGGTCCTCTTAAAAGAAAATGAAAATATTAATTGGGAACCGCCCCATATTAAAGAAGGTCGTTTCGGCGAGTGGCTTCGCGAAATCAAAGATTGGAATATTTCCCGCGAACGCTTCTGGGGAACGCCTTTGCCGATCTGGCAGTGCGAAAAATGCAAAGAAACAACGGTTATTGGCAGTGTCGCGGCTATTGCTGAAAAAGGGAAAAAGTCAGGCAATAAATACTTTGTCATGCGCCACGGGGAGGCGCAAAATAATCTGCGAAATATTGCCAGCACCAAAAAGCCGAATGAATCGGCGCTGACGGAAAAAGGGCGGGAAATTGCCGCGGCCAGCGCCAAGGCGCTTAAGGAAAAAAAGATCGATCTCATTTTTACTTCGCCTTTTTTGCGAACGAAGCAAACGGCTGAAATCGCCGCGAAGGCGATTGATTTAAAAGAAAGCAGGATAATTGTTGATGACCGCCTGCGGGAAATCGATGTCGGCGAATTTGACGGCCGGTCGATTGATGATTATCGGGCTTTTTTCGCGACGAATGAAGAAAAGTTCGATAAGCGGCCTAAAGGCGCCGAGACCATGCGCGAAGTCAGGGAGCGGGTCATGAGATTTCTTTACGAAATTGAAGAAAAATATAAAAATAAAAATATTTTGATCGTTAGCCACGGCGACCCCATTTGGGCGATCATCGGCGCCGCGAAGGCGCTAAATGTGGCGGGGCTCGCGGCGATAAAAGTAAAGAACAAAGAAATTATCGGAGAGGGAACTTGGCAGGAACTTGATTTTGCACCACTGCCGCATAACGAAGATTTCGAGCTTGATCTGCATCGGCCCTTTATTGATGAAATAAAACTTGTCTGCTCTTGTGGCGGCGAGGCGCGGCGATTGCCGGAAGTGCTTGATGTCTGGCTTGATTCCGGCGCGATGCCATTTGCAGAGAGCCACTATCCTTTTGAAAATAAAAAATTTGTCGACACTGTTAATTACCCGGCGGATTTTATCAGCGAAGCGATTGATCAAACGCGCGGCTGGTTTTATACCCTGCATGCCGTTGGCGCGATTCTTGGCCGGGGTCAGGCTTTTCGAAACGTCATTTGCCTTGGCCTTGTGCTTGATGCTAAAGGCAAGAAAATGTCGAAGTCTTTAGGCAATACCGTCGACCCCAATATCGAAATTGCCAAATACGGGGCTGATGGCCTGCGCTTTTTTATGTACGCTATTAATCAGCCGGGAGAACCTAAAAACTATGATGAAAAAACGGTTACCGAGATTTCCAAAAAAACCTTCGATCTTCTTTTTAATGTCATAAATTTTTTTACGCTTTATGTTAAAGACGCGCCCGCCAAAAATACCTCAAATAATATCCTTGATCGCTGGATTCTTGCCCGTCTCGAACTGCTCGCAAACCGTGTGACCGAGGAAATGGACCGCTATCATATTTTTGAAGCGGCGCGCGCGATTCGCGACTTCATTTTCGATCTTTCGCAGTGGTATTTGCGTCGTTCGCGCGATCGTTTCAAGACTGGCGGCAAAGGCGGGCAAGAGGCGGCGGCCACGACCCGTTTTGTCTTGATTGAATTGGCAAAACTTCTGGCGCCGTTCACGCCGTTTTTTGCCGAAGGAATTTGGCAGAAAATGAGCGCGAAAGATTCCGTTCACCTTGCTGCTTGGCCGAATCCGAAAATTCCCGATGAAAAAATTCTTGCCGAAATGGCGCGGCTTCGCGAAGTGGTGAGTCAAGCGCTTCTTTTGCGGGCGAAAGCGGGGATTAAAGTCCGCCAACCGCTGGCGCGCCTGACGATCAAAGAAGTCCTGACCAAGGAAATGCAGGAAATTCTTGCCGACGAGCTTAATGTCAAAGAGATCGTTATTGACCCGAAGATTTCTTTTATGGAGCTTGATTCGGTAATTACGCCGGCTTTAAAAAAAGAAGGCAATCTCCGCGAGCTTATCCGGTTTCTTCAGGATTTGCGGAAGAAAGAAGGCCTTCTTGCCGGCCAAGAAGTATCTTTGTTTATTGAGACTGATGCCGCCGGCAAAAATTTTCTCGAAGAATTTATTTCGGAAATAAGAAAAGCAATCACGGCGAAAGAAACCAAATTTCAATCGATTGCTGGCGGCCAAGAAATCGTTATCGAAGATTTAAAATTTAAGATCGGGCTCGCAAGATAAAATGTATCCGGTTTATAAAACAGAAGGCATCGTTTTGAAAAGCGCCCCGCAAGGGGAGTCGAGCCGGATCTTTTTTGTCTACACGAGTGAATTCGGCCTTATCCGTTTGAAGGCGGCCGGCATTCGAAAACTTACTTCGAAACTGCGTTTTCATTTGGAAGATTACAGTCTGGTTTCTCTGGAACTTGTCCGCGGAAAAGATATTTGGTGGCCAGTGGCCGCTCGAAAAATTATCGCTTACTCCTTTAATTTGAAAGTCGTGGCCAATGTCGCCAATCTTGTTTTGCGTTTATGCGATCTCGAAGAAAAAAACCTTCCTCTTTTTGAAGATTTAAAACAAGGCCTGATCATTTTTCAAAAAAAGGGGATCGACAACGAAGCGCTCGAGGCGGTGCTTGTTTTGCGATTACTTGCTCGCCTCGGCTATGTGGGCGCCGATTCACTTCTTTCCTTTGTTAAAATGCCGCTTGCGCCGGAAATTTTGCCGGCCGCCAGAGAAAAATTGACGTATATGGTGATGAGCATAAATGAAACACTCAAGCAAACCTCTCTTTAAATAAATTCGGCAAAATATCCTTTTCCTCACCTGGACAACCAATAGGGAACGGTTCGGAAAGGACATTTTGCCTCATTAAATTAATGATGTATATTAGAGATCATGAATGGCAGGAGCGGTAATGAAAACAGCAATTTAAACGATCTCGAAAAACACCTTTATGGTCAGAAAAAAGGCCTTCCTTTCCGGCCGCCGACCGTGCTCAGGCAAAAAAGCTACGGCGTTCGCCAGACTTGGCAGGAAAAAAGCGGCGAGAAGATAAAAAAAGCCCGATTGCCGACTTCTTTTTTCAAGAAGTTTTTCTTTGTGGCCGTTGTTTTTTTTATTGTCATGCTTGGCGTGAGCTTGTTTATTTTTTTCTCCGGCGGCAGTGTCGTTTCGCCGGAAAATATTGATATCGTTGTCTCCGGCACTTCTTTTGCCGTCGGTGGTGAAAAATTACCTCTCTTGATTGAAATAAAAAACAACAACCGGAGCGATCTTGAGCTAGCCGATCTCGTAATCGAATATCCGAAAGGGGGCTTTGGCACGGAGCTGGCCCGAATTCGCGAAGCTCTAGGCACTGTTTCGGCTAACGCCACGGTGGCAAAGGTGATTGAGCCGGTGCTCTTGGGAGAAGAGGGGCAGACTCTGGAATTGCGGATTGCTCTTGAATACCGGCTCAAAAATTCCAACGCGATTTTTGTCAAAGAAACAAAGCATCCGGTCGCGCTCTCCTCTTCGCCGATTCTCGTTTCTTTCGAAGGGCCGACCAGCGTGACCGCTGACCAGGAGTTTGTGTTCGATGTGAAAGTTTCTTCCAATGCCACAACGCTTTTGCAAAATCTCGGCCTGACCCTCCGTTACCCGTCCGGTTTCATTTTCAGCGAATCGAGGCCAAAAGCCGCCTTCGCCAACAACTTTTTTGAGCTTGGCGATCTGGCCACTGGCGGCTCAAAGTCAATTCAAATTCGCGGCCGTCTCGCGGCCAGCGAAAACGAATCCCGCACTTTCGCCGCCGAAGTCGGAGAAATGGATAAGCTTGTTTCCGGAAAATTAACCACGGTTTTCGCGGCCAAACTCCAAACCGTGTTCCTTACCTCGCCTTTCGTGGAAGCCCGGATTTTAGTTGGCGATGTTTATGCGCCGGAATATACCGCCGCCAGTCAAACAATCATTCCGATCGCGATTAGTTGGGCTAACAACCGGACGGTGACGGTTAATAATTTGGAAATTAAAGTTAAGCTCTCTGGCCTCTTCGATGAATCCTCAATTGATGTGACGGACGGTTTTTACGACTCTTTAAACGACACCGTCGTCTTCAGCCAAAACACTAATTCTGATTTTGCCGCCGTCGCGCCCAGCGCGCGCGGCATCGTCAGTTTTTCTTTAAATTCTTCGCCGCTTTTTGCGGGGGGCGCTCTTGTTGAAAAACCGCAAATTGTCATTGAGGTTTCCATCAAAGGCGCTGAACCGACTCTGGGGACGACCGCGGAAGTTACTAATTTTGAACGCCGGGTTATTAAGCTCGGCA
>DATEUR010000012.1:0-5225 GCA_035583565.1 Minisyncoccota bacterium
GATCGTGATCATGATTTCTTCTTGAAGAGGAAGCGCCGCGCCAATCTTGATCTTCACTTCTTCAGCCGTGCGGTCGCCGATGCCAAGATTGAATTTCTTCTTTATAAAATCCGCGATCGCTTGATCAATTTTGTTGCCGGCGCATTTGACGGAAGTACAGGAAACAATGCCGCCCAAAGAAATCACCGCGACGTCAGTCGTGCCGCCGCCAATGTCGACAACCATGTGACCGCGCGACTCCTGAATGGGAATGCCGGCGCCGATAGCGGCCAAGATCGGCTCTTTAACGACGTAGGCGTTTTTGGCGCCCGCTTTGATAGCCGCTTCGATAACGGCGCGCCGTTCCGTTGAAGTAACCCCGGCCGGCACGGAAATCATGACGTCCGGCCGGAACAAATTAAACGGCCCGAGGGCTTTGTTTATAAAATAACGAAGCATCGCTTCCGTCACGCGGTAATCAGCAATGACGCCGTCTTTCATCGGACGATAAGCAATGATCGAATCAGGCGTTTTACCGATCATTTCTTTGGCTTCAACGCCGATCGCGAGAATTTTGTTGCCAGGATCAGAAACCGCCACGACTGACGGTTCGTTTAAAATCACTCCTTTGCCCGGAACAAAAACGAGGGTGTTCGCTGTCCCTAAATCGATGCCTAATTTGGGGCTCCATAGACTCATAATCGGGATCAGTATACAATGATCAAAACAAAAAGTAAAATATAGTTTCGTAATTCAAAATAACTATGAAAATTGTCACCGTTATCCCTCTTGTCCGGGGAATAAAAAAAGAACTCACCTACTTCGCGAAGGCCGATCCCGGCCTTGGCCGGATTGTCATTGTGCCGACCCGAAAGAAATTTATTGAGGCCCTCGTGATTGATGTCAAAGATCTTCGAGAACACAAAAGTGCCGTGAAAATTTCCGAGTTTGGTCTTCGTAAAATTCAAGAGTTGAAAGGCGCGCCGATCTGGGACAAGGCCTTTTTTGAAAGCTGCCGACGGGCAAGCAAATATTTTGCTCACCCTTTGGGCGAAATTATCGCCACCTTCTTACCGAAAAATTTCCTCGACGCGCGCCATAAACTTGCTCTTGGTAAAGAATATTTGGCGTCTAAAAGCGATTTTCGAGCGGAAAAGCTTGTTCTGCAAACGCTTCTTGATGACCGGATTGATTTCTATAAGACTTTCATTCGCGAATCATTTGCCAAAAAATCATCAGTCTTCTTTGTCTTGCCGCGACTGGCCGATATCGAATTTTTCGCCAAACGGCTTTCTTTCGGCCTCGAACCGTACACCTTTTGCCTCCACGGAAAACTGACGCCAAAAAAACAGATTGAAATTTATAACAAAATAATGACAACAGATCATCCGGTACTTGTCTTTGGCACCGGCAGTTTTCTTTTTTTACCTCGCCCTGATTTAAAAATCTTCATTCTTGAAAAAGAAGCGAGCGATGAATACCGGACTGTTGCCAACAATCTCGATGTCCGCATTTTTGTTGAAATCCTAGCTGAAGAAAGAAACGCCAAGCTGATTCTGGCCGATACGATCTTGCGGCTTGAAACAATCGAAGGGGTCAACCAGGGGCTTTTTAGCGAAGTCCTGCCGATGAATTTCCGGCTTGCCGCTTTACCGGAAATAATTCATCAGGAGAAATTCTCCATTCTGGAATTGCCAACTTTTAAAATGATCCAGGAAAACCAAAGCGGTCAGACCTTTCTCTTTGCGCTTCGCAAGGGCCTTGCCACCTTGATCATTTGCCACGATTGCCAAACTCCCGTTATTTGCGAGAAATGCTCGCGGCCGCTTATTCTTGCCGGCGAGCGCGAGAGAACCTTCGTTTGCCATTCCTGCCGCGAAACCCGCTCGGCTGGAGAGAAATGCGCCAATTGTTTGGGTTGGAATTTAGTGCCGCTCGGCATCGGCGCGGAGCGGGTTTACGGCGAGGTCAAAAAGGACTTTCCCGACCGCAGTATTATTCTTTTTGAAAAAGAAAAGGACATCAATAATTTCTTTGAAACACCGGGAGCAATTCTAATTGGCGGTGAAAACGCTTTGGCGCTCCTAAAAGACAGAGTTAATTCGAGCGCCGTTATTTCCTTTGACACGCTCTGGAATATCCCGGATTTCCGGATGAATGAAAAAATAATTCAAATTTTAATCGAGCTGCTTGAAAAAACCAAAAAGAAAACGGTGATTCAGACAAGACATGATTTGGAGATAAAAGAAAACCTTCTTGATTTCGTGCGGGAGGAACAAAGTCTCCGGAAAAAGTACGGTTACCCGCCCTTCACCCGCCTTATTGAAATAATAATGCGAGAAGATAATCGGGCGAAAAAAATTACCGAGGAATTTGAAAAGTGGGCGCCGGAGGAATGGCGCTTTGGCCGGAAGCTGACGCTTGTCATCCGGGTACCGACCGAAGATTGGAATGGGAAAAAAGTGGTTCCCGATCTTTGGGAAAAACTCATTAATTTGCCGCCGGACATTCGGGTAATCGTACAATGAAAAAACCGCCACGAGGTGGCGGTTTGCAAAAATTTTCAGGCGACTTCCTTTAAATTATTCCAAGGACCAAGAAAGGTCGGGCTTTGCGCATAAAACTGCTTATAAACCCGATTAACAATTCTGACGATTAAAGATACTTGCTCAATCGTCAGGCGGAATTCGTGGTCCATCAAAATTCTTCCAATTTCCGCCCGCGAAACTTCTTTTGCAGATGAGATTTCAAGAAGCTTGAGACAGATCCAGATAACGCGATTTTGGGTTTCCCTGATCACATCTTCGGACTTGTTCATGTTTTCAAAGGTTTCTTCCAAAATAAAGAAATTAAAATCCTTATAAATGCCCGAAGTGAAATAATTTCTTATCTCCGCCTCGATTAGCATTTTCCTGGCTTGTTCCGATTCTTTATTTCCATAAGTGTTAGAAATTTCCAAATGGCCGTTTGTTTCAATCATAGGTTTTAATTTTAAATAGCAGTTCGACTTCCATTAGACCAATTTTAGGAAAACTGTCAACTATGTTCCCTAGCTTGAACAATCCCCTATTGAAGAAACTGCGGGGATTTGCTAGAATTCTGCCTGTTATGGATCGAGTAGTAATTGAAGTGAAAAAAGGACCGAACGACAGCAATATGTCGCTCCTTCGTAAATTCCAACGCCGAGTCGGTGAATCTGGCATTATTCGAACAGTTAAAAGAAAACGTTTTAATGAGAGAAAAGATTCTGCTTTAAACCGAAAGGCTTGGGCCTTGAAGCGGATCGATAACAGGAAGCGAATCGCTAAACTAAAGAAACTCGGCAAAATCCAGTAATGAAAGACCAATCTATTTTTATAAAAAAACCAGCTAAAGGCAGACTCCCTAGTCTGCCTTTTTCGAGAGTCAAAGACAAAATTTTAGGAAAAAGCTACACCCTCGACATCACCTTTGAGAGCGATCCCGAAATCAAGCGGTTAAACCAGCTTTACCGAAAAATTAACAAACCAACCGATATCCTTGCCTTTCCTTTGTCGAAAAAGGAAGGCCAGATTGTGATCTCCCTAAATCAGGTCAAAAAAAAGGCCGGGCTCTTTAACAAAAGTTTCAAGAGCTACTTGGGTTACCTCCTTATCCACGGCCTTCTTCATCTAAAAGGCCAGAAACATGGTAAAATGATGGAGATATTGGAAAAAAAGTGGTCAAACTATTTTCATTTTTAATTTAAATTATGGCACGGAATATAACAGTTGGCATTGATGTCGGCAGTTTCGCGACGAAAGTCGTCGTCGTGGAAACAGCTGGCCGCGAGGCGCCGAAAATTATCGGCACCGGCGTAAGTGAATCAAAAGGTATTCGCCAAGGTTATATCACAAGCATCGAAGAGGTCGCTAAAGCCATCAAAAAAGCGGCCGGGGAAGCGGAAAAAAGCGCGGGCGTCAAAATCCGCCGGGCAGTTTTGGCAATTGGCGGTATTTCAGTCACTTCTGAAATTACAAACGGCACCGCCATTATTTCCCGGGCCGACAAGGAAGTAACCGATCTTGACGTGAAGCGAGCGATTTCTGAAAGCGAAGATTTGGTCAGTGTCGTCAATAAAAGAATTCTCCATATCATTCCTCTCGGCTACAAGCTCGACAACCAAGAAGTGCTCGGTCGGCCAGAGGGCATGAAAGGGATTAAACTTGAGGTCAAAACCCTGTTTGTCGCTTGCCTCGAACAGCATGTCGACGACCTTGTCACGGCCCTCCGCAAGGCCGACATCGAAGCCATTGATGTTATCGCCGCGCCGCTGGCGCTCGCCATGCTTACCCTTTCCCCGAAAGAAAGACAAGTCGGTTCAGTTTTAATCGATATCGGAGCGGAGACTGTCTCGGCGGCTGTTTTTGAAAACAATACCCTTTCCGCGCTCCATGTCTTTGCGATCGGCTCAAGCGACATCACTAAAGATGTCGCTCTCGGCTTTAAAATCACCCTTGAAGAAGCCGAGAGTTTAAAATTGGGACGCGTTATGGCGGACTACCCAAAAAAACGCCTCGACAATATGGTCCTGGCGCGATTTGAAGATATTTTTGAACTCGTTGAAGATTATCTCAAAAAAATCGGCCGAAGCGGTCTTCTCCCGGCCGGCGCCATTCTTGCCGGCGGCGGCGCCAATTATCCGGCGGTTAAAGAAATTGCCAAGCGTATTTTGAAACTACCGGTTGAAATTGGCACGATAAAACTTGAGGTGACTAAAAAAGTTATCAATCCGGCGCTTTACGTCGCCGCCGGGCTTGCTTTCTCCAACACGGGCGATACTCGCGAACCAAACAGCGGGACAATGAAAAATATCAAAAAAAGTTTTCGGTCGCTACTCGATCAAATATTGCCTTAACACCGGGTTCCAGGTTTCGCGTCGACACCCGGTGTTAGCGACTTGCGGAGTTCCGAGCTAATTGATAATATTGGCCCTATATATGCCTAAGGTCACCCCTCCAATTGAATCTTTCGCGCGCATCAAAGTTATTGGTGTTGGCGGTTCCGGCACTAATGCCTTAAATCATATGATCAACCGAAAGATCAAAGGCGTTGAATTCATTTGTCTTAACACCGATACCCAAGATCTGCATAAATCGACGGCCGAGCGGAAAATCCACCTCGGTAAAAACATGACCCGCGGTCTTGGCACCGGGATGAACCCCGAAATCGGCAAAAAAGCCGCTGAAGAATCAAAACAAGAAATTGAAGAAGCCCTCAAAGGGGCG
>DATEUR010000013.1:0-12311 GCA_035583565.1 Minisyncoccota bacterium
GTGGTGGTGGTGGATCGAGTGGTGGTGGTGGATCGAGTGGTGGTGGCGGATCGAGTGGTGGCTGGTGGTCGCTCGGCGAAACAGAGACAGACGAATCAGAATCAGAAGCCGAACCAGAAATCGTGCTCCCGCCCCCAATTCTGCCCATTGTCGTTCCCGAAGCAACTCCCAAAGAAAATCAAGATAACAATCTGCCGCCTCCTCTCGATCCAATAAATGACCCGGCCGTTTTAGCAAAAATCAAGTTAATTCCCAATATCAAATTACTGGCAATGCTAAATCATGGTCTTAAATTTGATCAAGTCAGCGAAGAAGTGAAAGCTTTGCAAAAGTTCTTCAATACGATTGGCAACACTGTTGCAAAAACTGGCCCCGGCAGCCCCGGCAAGGAAACAAGAAAATTCGGCTACAATACTTTAGCAGCCGTTAAACGTTTCCAATTGAAGTATGGTGTCGTCAAAAGTTCCCAGCAAATCGGCTTTGGTTATGTTGGTCCCGGAACGAGAGCTAAAATTAAAGAAATCTTGTCGCGGACCTTACCCTAATTTAGGGTTGCAAAACGCAGTGGGGGGGGGTATAATTTCTGTGTTGTGTTAAGAAAGCTTGCGAACCAACTTAGATCCGCTTACTGTAAATGGACAAATGCCTGTTCTACGGAATATGTCTGCTCGCTTGATGAAACTAAATGCCATAATGCTTTTCTTCCTACTTGCGGCTTTTTTCACTCCTACTGTCATAATAATATTTCCTGGTATCGCGTCTGGCATCATCACCCTAACTGTTCTCATGTCCATTGGGGAGTTTTTTCTGTGATTTTTTTATTTTTTGCGTTTATTTCTCTCATTTATTTTCAAACAGTCGAAGCGGCGCCAAATTTTGTCAGCATAAACAGCAAAAAAGCAAATAGCACCTTGCTTGATGGCACAGTTGATATTCTCGATGATAAAGGTAAATCTCTCACTAAAGGCAAAATTAGAGAAGGACTTGTCTTTACGGGTTCTGCCAGTAAAGCAAAAAAGATCAGAGTTGATTTTAGCAATGCGCCGATCACGACGATCGAGCTGGATGACGTGGTGATTGACGATACCGGAACAATTGATCTGCCAATCGATGAAATAACAACCGACCTTCACTGGAATAAAAAATTCGCAGTTGGTGATGTAAAAGGAGTCAGTTTTAGTAAAGGCAGACTTACCACGGCGGGAGCAATCGGAAAAGATTTGTTTAAATGCGCCGAATGGGATTTTGCGAGTCAAACTTGTCTTGGTCATTGGCAGAAACTTGCTGATATTACCCCCGGCATTGCTTACACGGTTGATTTTACCCCCGGGGACCCTGGTTATGCTGAATCAAGTAAAAAAGTAAACGTTTTGAACAAAAATAAAGAATTGCTCGATTACACTGAAACCACACCGGTGGAGAGCACAGAAATTGTTACCTTGGTGCCGGCGGGGAGCCAAACGAGCGCCACTCCTGGGCCGGAAATTATTGTCAGTCAAATCGATACGACAAATCCCAATAATGATCTTATTATCGATGCTATAAATACAGCAAACGACACGGTCGTTGCGGAAGCGATTATCGTCGATACCACTACGCTAGCCGCCGCTGAAACAAAAATCACGGTCATTGCCGAAAGTTCCGGCAAGTTGCTTAGCTGTCTTGATTATGATGAAGTAGCGGATACTTGCCGGAAGTGGAAGAAAGATAAAAACATTGTAATTGCCGAAAATTACGATATGACGGTTGTTTCGGCGGGCAAAAGTGTTTTTGGTCGGGCCCAAAGCGGCCTTTTGGTTCTTGATAATAACTATCAAGTCTTAAATGAAAATAAAGAAACCATTAATACCAAAGTGGCTGTTTTGCTCAAAGAAATGAATCCCTACAAAATTAGCGCTTATATGGATAATCCTGATGTTACGGATGAGATTATTGTCAATATGGCTAGTCAAGGTTCTGAAAACAGCGACGGCAAAGCGATGGCCTTTGACCTTAGTGATTTTTCCGCTACTTCAGCCGATATTGACGCGAAGGCGGTTGGCTACGATCTTTTCAAGTGCAGTGATTTTGATTTTACAAATCAAGTTTGCAATGGTAAATATAAAAAACATAAAGATTTGATCAAAGACGAAGATTATAAATTCTCTATTGAAAAACAAGAAAATCAAGAAAACAACGTTTCCCAATTTTTTGAATCAAAGAAACAAATTGCGCTTTTGGATAAAGAGGATCAACTTTTTGACTACACTGAAGTCGCGTTTGGCACTGATATAGAAATTGCGCCGCTCACCCCAGGCATTATTAAGAAAATCAAAATTCGAAATCATCTGGAAAATGCCAATAATGATTTAAGAATTGATGAAGCTGTCGAAGCGCCGCGGGAAGACGCGCTACAAACCTTTGCGGTTGATCCTTCCAATTTAGCTGCGGCGGCGGAGCTTGAAATCGAAGCTAAAGGCAATGAACTCTATAAATGTAAGGATTGGAATTTTACCGATGGCGTATGTTTTGGCCAATGGGAAAAAATAGAAGATCTTTCACCAGGCAGTCTTTATACACTAACCGTTGATCAAGCTGACCCTGGTTTTATGGAAACATTCACTGAGCCAACCTCGCCACCGCCTCCCTCTTCCGACCCCGCTTCTGAATCACAAACAACGCCAGATTCTTCAACTTCGACAAGCGATACCACTACTTCCGCCGATTCAAGCACTACCAGTGAACCCTCAACAACAACCGATAGCCAAGAATCAACACCGCCAGCCGATTCTTCTGCCGATTCAACTACATCATCAGAAACAAGTTCTTCAGCTGATTCAACATCTACGAGCACTTCCTCTTCATCTGGAGGCGGCTCTTATTCCACAAGCGGAAGTTCTTCTGACTCTAGTTCCTCGACGACCACCACAACAAGCTCCACATCTACCACGACAACTACGCAAAAGAGCTTCTTCAGCCGTCTTTTGTCATTCTTCGGCGTCGGTGAGTCAACCATTTATGACACAGAAACCGCTCTTGGTGGCGGAGACGCAACGAATCTAACCCAGGCAGACACCCTTCAAGTTTCTGATATCACGACAGAAGTAAAGACACCGGATTCACCCGTGAATCCCAGTCCTTTACCAGACCAACCGACGAGTCTCGAAAATACTATTCCAACTGACGCTACAAAATTAACGGAAAATCAGGTAGTAAGCCTAAAGCAAATCAGCAATGTAGCGAGACTACCTCTTCTTCAAAGAGGTTTTCCGAAAGATTACGTCAGCGAAGACGTCAGGACTTTGCAGAAGTTCCTTAATGCAATCGGTATAACCGTGACGAAAACCGGCCCTGGTAGTTCTGGTCACGAAACAAGAAAATACGGATTTAATACACGGGAAGCCGTTAAGCGTTTTCAGCTTAAATATGATGTGGTCAAAAGTCCCCAGCAAATCGGCTTTGGCTACGTCGGCCCCGCTACTCGCGCTAAAATTCGCGAACTTCTCGAGGTTGAACCAACTATCGAGGTTCAACCTCGATAGTTCTCCGCTTTAATCTCCTCGACAATTTTTTCTAAATGCATTATTCGTGAACCTTTAACGAGAATGACATCTCCCGGTTTTATTGAATTCTTCAAAAAATTAATGACTTGGCGGGTATCTTCAAACTCAAAAATATTGCCGCTTGGCATAAGACCCGCCGCGCCTTCGCCGAATCCTCTCGCCCGGAAACCGATCGTTACAAGTTGATTGGCGGTTTTAGCCGCTAGAGCCCCCATTTGCTTATGGTTCTCATAAGTATCGCGGCCGAGCTCAAGCATATCGCCCAAGACGGCAATTTTTCGGCCCGGTGTTTTGATATCGCGAAGCGTGTTGAGTGCCTCTTCAAGGGCTTTCGGTGAAGAATTATAAGAATCATCAATGATCAAGGCTCCTTGTTTGCCGAGGGAGAGCCTCATTCTGCCCCAAGGCGCACTATAATTCTCCGCTGCTTGGCTTGCCTCGATCAGATTAAAGCGCTCCCGGGACGCCAGCGCCACACTCGCCAAAAAAGCGCAGACGTGGTTTTTACCGAGAGCGCCCTTGATATTGACCGGCAGGCTATGCCCTTCCAAATTGACTTTAAAATTCATTCCGCTCGGAAAATCATTTTCATATATTGTTTGAACATTAGAACCGAGGACGTTGACTCCGGCCGTCAGACCAAAGGTAACAATTGACGCTTTGATTTTACTTTTTACATATTCAAAATTCGGATCATCGGCATTCAAGTAAACCGTGCCTCCCTTCTTGAGCCTCGCGATAATTTTTAATTTTTCATCAATTAAGTGTTCCCGGGATTTGAAAAATTCTATATGAGGCGGCATGAGGCCGAAATAAGTGACGATAACACTATCGGGTGTTAGCCAAGGCGTGATCAAACGAAGATCTCCCGGTTCCCTGACGGAAAGTTCCAAAATGAGCCATTTTGGGTATGGTGCTTTTAATAACACTAGATTAATTCCCTTCCAAATAGTTTGGAGATAATTAAGCGGCTTTGGCTCCGGATCGCCGCCGATAATCGAAAGCGCCAGTCCTAAATTGTTGCCTTGAATGGTGTTTTTTCTGACGGAGACGAAGCGCCGCAAAATCGTATAAAGCGCTTCTTTGGTTGATGTTTTGCCAATACTGCCGGTAATCACCACAATTTTTGGCTGATACTTGGTTAAAATCACTTTTGCCAAGCCGACAAATAATCCGGTCAATAAATTTTTAGCGATCAGGCGGAATTTCATAATAACTTATTAAAAATTTGGCGATTTGCATAAATGGTTCGCTGAGAGTTTGAGTCGCGAAGCGGGCCCCTTTAGGAGCGCGATTGTAAAGCAAAACAAGAAACTCCGGATTGTAGGCCGGAAAATAACCAAAGAAGGTATGAAAGTGTCTGTCTTCATAATAGCCGCCGCCGGCCTCTTTCGCAATTTGAGCGGTGCCTGTTTTGGCGGCAACGCTGTAGTGCGAGAGAATCGGATCATTTTTGACAATCGAGGTGTCGAAAACTGTCACGAGCATCCGGGTGATTTCTTCGGCCGTGCTTGTTTTGATCACCTGCTTGCCGAGCGGCTCAGCAATCTCTTTATCTTTGAGACCCGCTCCCCGGTCGATTTTGGTCACTAAATGCGGCTTTGTCAGAAATCCGCCGTTAGCGAGAATGGAAAAAGCCCGCGCCGCCGAGATCGGCGTCAAGGCGATACTTTGGCCAAAAGAAGTTGACGCGTAATCGATTTCCTGTTTACTTTCAAGGTTTGTGATATTTTTGGCCTCGTTAGGAAGATCAACGCCGGTCTTTTCATTCAAACCAAAGGAATAAAAGTAATCCCGGAAACGATCTTTGCCAAGACGCTGCATGACAAAGACCGCGCCGGTATTGAGAGATTGATTTAAGACGTCTTGCATGCTCGCGGTGCCCCGGCCTTTTTTATCAAAATTGTTGATTGTTTCCTTGCCAACGACGACAAAACCTCTGTCCTCGTAAGTCGTATCGGCTGTAATCAATCCTTCGTTTAGCGCGGCGGCAAGAGTTAAGGGTTTAATTGTGGAGCCGTATTCATAGACATTCTCCACCAAAGGATTGGCAAAAACTAAAGGACTGGCTACTTTTGAAAATTCATTTAAATTAAATTGCGGCAAATGAGCCAGAGCGTAAATTGACCCGGTCTTCGGGTTGATAATAATACCGCCGGCATTTTCCGAATCCCATTTTTTTATAACGCCGGCGAGCGCCTCGGAAAGAATGCTCTCAATACTCGGCTCAATGGAAGTAATGACGTCGCCGGTCTCGTTTTGCTCAAAAACAAAACTGCTTAAATTGGCAAAGACTTCAGCGAAAAAATTAACGTAGAGCTTGTCGGTTTCGCGCTCCAAGACGCTGTTATAAAACCGCTCAAGACCATAGCGGCCGGAAAGCGAATCGCCACTGTAAGCCACGAAGCCGACGGCATGACTGGCAAGATCATTGCCGGGGTAAAATCGCCACCTTTCTTTAAAAATATTGACCCCGTGGAGCTTAAGCAAAGCAATTTCATCGGCGGTTTTTTTATCAAGTTTCCAAGCCACTTCTTCATAAGGGTCGTTTTTAGCGGCTTTAGCCAAAAATTCTTCCTTATTAAGCTCTATAATCGCGTTTAAAGCATTAAAAACAGCTTCCGCATCCTCTACCCCTTTAGGATTAATAGCAACTTTAAAGCCGACTTTAACCGAAGCCGCCGCGACCAATTCCCCATTTTTCGTTTTAAAAAATATGGAACCCCGATTAAAAAGATTTTCAACCGGAGTCACGTATTGACGATCAGCCCGTTCATTATAAGATTCACCTTTAAGGACCTGCAAAAAGAAAAGTTTAACGAGCAAAACTAAAGCCATAAGAAAGATAAAAACGGAAAAAATTCGAATTCTTGTGGAAATTACCGTCATTGATTGACAACAAAAACTTTACGCTCGGCAAAAAAAGTATTCGAATTTTCAATGAAACCAAGCGTCCAAGCTAAATCGAGATTAATCTCTCGATCAAGCGAAAGATATTCCAATTCGAGCTGACTTAATTGGCTATTTGAATTTTTTATTTCATTTTCAATATTTTTGCGTTCAATAACATTAAAAGTAATACTGCCAACAATATATAAATAGGATAGAAATGAAGCAACTGAAGCAAAAATAACCACCTGCCAAATATTTTGGAGGTCGTTGAAGATATTTATTTTTGCAATTTTTTTCATATATTAATTACGAAATTATACTTTTCGCAGAGTACGGATATTTTTTTGCTAAAAAATTCCTCGTGCTCGGTCCGTCGACCTCGCAAGTCTCTGCTCAAAGTACAATTTCATAATTTGAATCATATTGTTTCATATTTTAATTTTTCTAAAATTCGCAATTTCGCGCTGCGAGCCCGGGGATTTTCCCCGATTTCCTCCTCGCCGGTCCTGATCGGTTTTTTGGTGATAATTTCGGCGACACCGGTTTTTTTCTTTTCCCGGAAAAATCGCTTTACGATCCGATCCTCCAAGCTATGAAAAGAAATGACGAGAAGCCGGCCGCCGGGTTTTAAAAGGTCAAATGCTTTCGGTAGGGCTTCTGTGAGAACCTTTAGTTCATCATTCACAGCAATCCGGATGGCTTGAAAAGTTTTTGTGGCAAAATGAATTTTCCGATTTTTGTAATTTGCCGGTACTGCTTTTTCTATCACCTGAACCAAATCTGTTGTTGTCGCGATCGGCTTTTTTTCTCGTTCTTCGACGATGCTTTTCGCAATGCGTCTTGCGTAACGCTCTTCGCCGTAACCACGAAGAATCATTTCGAGATTTTCCTCACGCCATTCATTGACAATATCTTTGGCGGTGGCGACATATTCATCTGGTTCCCCGAAAGTCATAAGAAGCGGCTCGTTTTTCTGAAACGAAAACCCGCGACCGGAATTTGTTAGTTCAATTGAGCTAAGACCGAGATCAAAGAGAATAGCAGCGGCTTCTTTCATTCCTGATTTTTCGAGATTTCGGAAATTGTCCGGAATGATTTTGAAATTGCAATCCCCTTCGCTAAGTTTTTGATTAGCCAACTCTCGCGCTTTTGGGTCAAGTTCAAAGCCGATAATTGAAACAGCGGGATATTTTTGGCAAATGGCCAAGCTGTGGCCGGCCCCACCAAGCGTTCCGTCAATAAAAATTTCATTCGGCAGAAGGCGTAAATTTGCCAGAATTTCATTTAAAAGAACAGGCTTGTGCATGATTAGAGAATGCCGAGTTCTCCCAACCGTTCCGCCAGATCATCAGCTTTTTCTACCGCTATTTTCTTGTAGTTCTGCCAGCGTTTGGTACTCCAGATTTCAAGACGATTCTGCACGCCGATAACGATCACTTCATTTTTCAAATCGGCATAGGTCTTTAGAAAATCGGGAATCAGAATCCTGCCGATATTATCCGTGCTGACCTCCACTGCCCCGCCAAAGAAAAATCTTGAGAAACTTCGATTGTTCGATTGCAATAAATTTGTTTTTGCGAGCGCTTCAGAAATTCTTTGCCATTCTTTTTGAGTAAAAACAAACAGACAATTATCAAGGCCGGGGGCAACAACAAGACGTTTACCGGTTTCCTTGCGAAATTTAGCCGGCAAGGAAAGCCGGTTCTTTTCATCGACCCCATGAATGTATTCGCCGATTAACATAATTATTTCCAATAATTATCTTCCAGACCGGCCCTCTTGAAATTCAAGAGAGCCGAGTGGGAGATAATTACAGACTGATTGGCCCGTAAGGACCGCCCCCTTTAGAAAATAGGTTTTTCATAAGAGATAATATAAATTACCATATTTTCCCACCTGACATATATTGTAAACCACTCTTTTCCACAAAACAAACAAGGTTATCCACAGCCAATTTCACCCTTATCAAACAATGGTTTTTCCCGATTCGAAGCGCTAAAAACAGCTTCGAGGCGCTAAAAAGAAAAAAACCGCCGTGCACCTCAAAGTGCACGGCGGTTTGTGAATTATTGGATTTTCTTTCCTAAATCTACCCCTCTCTTTTCTTTAGGCCGTCAAGTAGCCAAACAACAATATCGGTACTGCCGGGAACCAGATTAAACACGACCACGAAAGCAAAAAATGAAAGTGAAATGTTTGTATTCACAAAGCTTAACAAAATCGCCAGGACGGAAAAAACGCCCGGCAAGGCTAAGCGGATATTGCCGTTGCGAATATCGCGATAACTCAAAATCGATTCAATGTCATGAGAAACGATGACAAAGCGCTTCATTTCAAAAAGAATCGCGCTGATCAAAATAATATGCAAACCGTAAATAAAAACCGCAATTTGAGTTTGGCTGTAAATGCCCAAAAAGTGCGTTGAGAACGGCACCAGCGCAATGGCAATTAAAAAAATAGCATTGCGGACAACAAGAGGAAAAGTTATATTTTTGGCGTAGACGGAAATAATAAAATGGTGGGCATTCCAATAAGTAAAAAGAAGAGCAAAACTGAAAACAAAAGAAAGAAAAGATATTTTAATATCACTTAAAGCTTGCCAGAGATTGGCATTAGCCACTTCAGAAATTGGCAACTCCGGCACCTTAAGAGTAAGTACAAGAAGCGTCATGACGATCGCAAAAATGCCATCTGAAAGCCCTGTTAAACGTTCCTGTTTCATATACTCATTAATTGTACACCAAAAACAACGCTTTGAGCAGAAACTTGTAAGGCGACTCCCGGGCCAGACTTTTTTCGAGCATATGCTTGGCCGAGCGGCCCTGAGCGTCTCGAAAGAAGTCTGGCCGGAAGTCGGGGAAAATCTTTGCTCCGCTCAAAGCGTTGTTTTTGGTATTTATTTCGAGCGTAAAGTTGGAAAAAAGATGACTTCCCGGATATTGTGGGTATTGGTAAGAAGCATCACTAGGCGATCAATGCCGATTCCCACGCCGCCAGCTGGCGGCATGCCGTATTCAAGCGCCTCCAGAAACTCCTCATCGAGCCGTTGAGCTTCCTTCTCGCCTTCCTGCCTGACCTTTTCCTGGGTCATAAATCGCTCGCGCTGATCAATCGGGTCATTGAGCTCCGAGAAGGCCTTCACTAATTCAACCCCGCCGATAATTAATTGGAAGGCGTCGACTATGTTTTGATTATTCTCTTTTCTTTTGGCTAAAGGCAGTTGATCGGCCGGGTAATCAATGACGAAAGTCGGCTGAATGATTTTCGGCCGGCAAGATTTTTTATAAATGTTGTCAAGAATTGTTTGGAATGAATCCCCCGGCGCTACTTGGACATTCAATTGCTCGGCCTTTAACCGTAATTCATTTTTGGAAATATTTAAAATATCGTCGATTAAGGTATGTTTCTTTAAAAGATCAAGATAAGAAATAACAGTAAATTTTTTACTAAAATCAATTTCTTTGTCTTGCCAAACCAATTTGGTTGTTTTCTTTAATTTCTTGACGAGAGTTTTAAAAATTTTCTCGACAAAATCCCGTTGTTTGGAAGCCGTACTGAAGCTTTCATAAAATTCAAGCATTGTAAATTCCGGATTATGACTCCAGTCGATTCCTTCGTTGCGAAAATCTTTGCAGATTTCATAAACTTTTGGGAAACTGCCGACAAGCATTCTTTTTAAATAAAGCTCATCACTGATTCGTAAATACAGATCAACATCAAGCGCGTTGTGGTGCGTTACAAACGGCAGCGCCGAAGCGCCGCCCGGAAGCGGCTGCAGGGCCGGTGTTTCCACTTCGAGAAAACCCGCTTTGTCTAAAATTTCCCGCAAAGCGGAAATAGCTTGGCCGCGGAGGACGAATCGCTCTTTTACTTCTGGATCCATGAGCGAATCAAGATAACGCTTGCGGAAACGCTCTTCAACATCTTGCAGGCCATGCCATTTTTCCGGGAGCGGCCTTATACTTTTTGCGAGCATTCGCCAGCTTTTTATCAAAAGAGTTTTCTCCTTTCTTTTTGTCAGGAAAAGATTGCCGGTTAATAGAACAAAATCCCCAATATCAACAGTCCGGCTGAATAAATCAAATTTTTTTTCTTCAATTTCTCCCTTTTTAAGCATTGCCTGAAAAGGGCCGCTACCGTCATTGAAATTAAGGAAAATTATCGCGCCTTGAGGCCGGAGCGACATTACTCGTCCGACTAAATTAATTTTGCGTTTTGTTTTAAGCTTGGCGAAATTTTTGCAAACCTCATCAAGAGAATAATCAAAATCAGTCTCGGTTGGGTAAGGGTTAAATCCAGCTTCGAGAAGAAGCTTTAATTTCTTTAGTCTGACTTGACGAATTTCTTCTAAAGACACAGTTTATTTGATATCAATAATTTTGTAATTAACGATGCCGCCTGGCGTTTTGAAGGAGATAGTGTCTCCTTTTTTCTTGCCAAAAAGAGCTTGACCGATCGGCGAAGTGTTTGAAATTTTACCGGCGGCCATGTCAACCTCGTGAGTGCCGACTATTTGGTAAGATTTTTCTTCTTTGTCGCCTTCTTTTCGAACGATTATTGCCGAACCCATCTCCACTTTTTCACTGTGATGCTGTTTGATAATAATGGCTGTTTTCAAAATATTTTCGATTTCAGCGATTCTTTCCTCGAGGGCGGCCTGCTCTTCGCGGGCTTGCTGGTATTCGGCGTTTTCGGAAAGATCGCCGAGTGATTTGGCAAATTCCAAACTCTCTAAAATCTCCTTGCGTTTAGTCGTTTTCAATTCCTGAAGTTCTTGTTCGAGAGCTTGTTTTTTTTCTGCTGTTAAATATTGCTCAGTGTTATTCATTGGGGCTTATTTTAAATTCTAAAAAAAGAAAAGTCAAGCTAAATTGAGTTTTTCCCCCAAAAGAACCGTTTGCTGACCTCAATCAAAAGGACATTGAAGAAAGAAAGGCCCAATAAAATCAACCAGTCGAGAAGACGAATGGATACCGTTCCGAAAATATTCTGAAGGGGCGGCGCATAAAACGCGAGTAAATAGAGCGCAAAACCAATAATAACGCTCACATTCAAGAACCGATTATTTAAAACAGGGGCTTGCCAGAAAGATCGGGAAAAGTTTTTAATTGAAAAAACATAAAAAAGCGACGTCAAACCAAGGCCGCCAAAGGTCATTGTCCGAGCATAATCAATATCCCCGGTATTCTTAAAAAGAACATAAAAAAGGAAAAATAAGGTGAGATCAGCAATCAGGGCAAAAGAAACAATAAACTTTTTCATTGGCCTGGTCAGCACCATGTTCCTTTTTTCGGGTTTTTCTTTCATCACGTTATTCTCTTCACTTTCGAAAGCAAACGCCATAGCCGGCAAGCCATCTTCAATGATATTGACCCAAAGAATTTGGGCCGGTAAGAGAGCCAGCGGCAAGCCAAGAAGAATGCTCCCGCCAATCAAAATAATTTCCGTAAAAGCGCCGGAAAGCAAAAAGGTAACGGTTTTTTTAATGTTAGCTAAAATAATGCGTCCTTGGCGGATTGCTTCGACAATAACGCTAAAACTGTCGTGAAGCAAAATGAGATCAGCCGTCTCGCGAGCGACATCGGTGCCGGATCCAACCGCCACGCCAAGATTAGCCTGAATCAATGCCGGCGCGTCATTGACTCCATCGCCAATCATTGCGACATTATGACCTTTGTTTTTAAAAGCCGTTACCAAGTTTAATTTTGTAATCGGTGTTATTCTGGCAAAAACATCATAATCGTCAATAATCGTTTCGGGATTGGCCGGCAAAGCCGCCTCTTCGATGCTTCGGTTTGCCGCTTTTAAAATCCCAAGTTCCCGGCCGACAAAATTTGCGGTTTGTAAGTGATCGCCTGTTAAAATCACGGTCCGGAT
>DATEUR010000014.1:0-3216 GCA_035583565.1 Minisyncoccota bacterium
CGAGATAAAAGGAAATGACGACAATCAAAATGAGGTTGAAAACGCCGCCGAAGATCGTCGTTATAGTTTGGAAAAATCCGGTCGAAACATTGGTGATGAATTTTTCGGCATTGCGGATAAGATCGCCGGGGCCGACGCCATTCGTCAGACCTTCGATAACATTTTTAGCTTGTTCGAGATTGCCGTTTTGAACATTTTGGAGAAGTTTTGAGTCGGGTAAGTACTTTTGAATAAAGACGGCGAAGTCGGAGAATTCGGCGATAAAGACCGGCGCGAAAAGATAAAAGATAAAAAAGAATAAAAGAATAAGTAAAAGATAAATCACCACCACCGAGAGGGTCCGGAAGCGGGCCAGCCGGCCGAATTTTTTCAAAATGTAGTCAATAAACGAAGCAATGACGATCGCCGTTAAAACGACAAGAATGAGATTGCGGAGGTGAAAGAGGGCAAGAATGATCAAAGCAAAAACAAAAAGACGGATGATCGTGCCGGTCGAAATATTGACGTTAATCATCTTGTTTTCCATTGCTCATATCTTACCACAAATTTTCAAATTCGAAGGAGTTTAGCAAGGTTCGGCTTGGCTTTGGCGACAAGACTAAGATTGAGACGCTCATTCGTGAAAATTATCTTGGCGAGTTTTTGAATATCGCTTGCGGTGACCTGGTTAATCTTTTTAATTATTTCGGCTGGCGTTTCAATCGGTTTTCGCAAAACCTCTTGAGTGCCGAAAAACTCGGCCACTTCGTCGGATTTTTCAAGCCCGAGTTTAAGATGGCCGATGAGAAAAGTTTTTGATTTTTTGAGTTCATTTTCGGGAACCGGTTCGCGCTTTAAACGGCGGAATTCTTCTAAAATTGCCGTGGTAACGGCGGCCACTTTTTCATTGTGAACGCCAGTCTCCACCGTCAAAAAGCCGCGATCCGTAAGCGTATAGTTCGCCGCGCGAACATAATACCCCGCGCCCATTTCATCTCGCAATTTCAAAAAAAGCCGCGAGCTCATCCCTTGCCCCAAAACAGCCGCCAGAACATTGGCCGCTGGTTCTCGCTTGTCAAAAAGACCAAACGACCTGACGCCAAGGATGAGATGGGTTTGATCAGTTTTTTTGGCCGTCGCAAACCAAGCCGGTTTGATTTGCTTTTTTTCGAATTTTTCTTTTTTGAAAGTCCTCCCTTGCGGTAAGTGGCCGAAATATTTTTTGGTTAAATTTACCACCGCCCGCGGATTTACACTGCCGGCCACAACAACAACGGTATTTTTCGGAAAATAATATTCTTTATGATGGTTGATGAAATGCGCTCGGGTGAAACTTGCCACGCTCTCTTTGGTGCCGAGCGTCGGCCAGCCGCCGGCTGTATCGCCATAAAGGAGCGCCAAAAATTTTTTAAAAGCCACCGAACGGGGCAGGTCGCGATACATGTCGATCTCCCCTTTAATAACTCCTTTTTCCTTTTCAATGTCGCTTTCTGGGAAGGTGGAGTTTAGAAAGACATCGGCCACAATGTCAAAAAGTTTCGGGAAGTGGCGAGCTTCGCCTTTGGCGTAATAACCGGTCATTTCCCGATCGGTGAAGGCGTTGTTTTCGGCCCCTAAGCCGTCGATTTCGCTTGAGATAATTTTCGCGCTCGGCCGGCGAGTCGTGCCTTTAAAGCACATATGCTCAAGAAAATGGGAAAGGCCGTTTGTCTTTTTGGTCTCAAATTCCGTGCCAGTGCCGACAAGAATCAAAACCATCGCGGTCGGATTATCTTTCATCGGAATGGTCAAAATCCGCAAGCCGTTTTTAAGGATCGTCTTTTTGCATTTCATAGTTTTTCTTGAAGAAAGCCAGCGAGCTTTTTAATCGCAATTCTTTCCTGTTGGCCGCTGTCGCGGTGGCGGACCGTCACCGTGTCGTCTTTCAATGTATCAAAATCAATCGTGACGCAGAAAGGTGTGCCTATTTCATCTTGCCGGCGGTAGCGTTTGCCAATATTGCCGTTATCATCAAAAACCATGTAAGGGTTAAAAACTTTCAAGTCGTGAAAAACTGCTTCGGCTTTTTTCACAAGCTCCGGTTTATTGCGAAGCAAAGGAAAGACAGCCGCTTTTACCGGAGCGAGCGCGGGCTTAAATTTCAAAAATATTCTTTTTTCTCCCCCTAAGTCATCCACCGAGTAAGCCGAGGCGAGAAGAGCGAGAAAGGTGCGATCAACACCGAAGGTCGGCTCGATCGTATGGGGGTAGAAGCGCTCATTTGTTTCCGAATCGAGGTACTCGAGATTTTCGCCGCTGGCTTTAGCGTGATTTTTCAAATCAAAATCGCCCCGATAAGCCAAGCCGTAAAGCTCTTCCCGGCCAAAAGGAAAATCAAAAACAAAATCCAGAGTTTTCTTTGAATAATGAGCGAGTTTTTCCGGCGGCACTTCCTCTTCAAATACTTTTGTCATATCAAGACCGATCTCTTCCATCCATTCAAGCATTTCATCTTTCCAATAATCAAATTGCTTTGGCCAATCGGTTTCTTTTATAAAATACTCGATTTCCATTTGTTCGAATTCCCGGCTCCGGAAAAGAAAATCTTTCGGGGTAATCTCGTTCCGAAAAGCTTTGCCGATTTGAGCCAAGCCAAAAGGGAGTTTGGGATGCATCGTGTCGAGAATATTTTTAAAATTAACAAACATTCCTTGAGCGGTTTCCGGGCGAAGATAGGTCGTATTCCCTGTTTCCGCCACCGGCCCAACCGCCGTTTGAAACATCATGTTGAACTGTTTCGGGGCGGAGAGTTCACCACCGCAATCGGGGCATTTTTTGCCCGCAACCTGATCAGCCCGAAAACGGTGATGGCACTTTTTGCACTCGACGAGCGGATCATTGAAACCGAGAACATGGCCGGAGGCCTGCCAAACTTTTTCATTCATCAAAATAGCGGTGTCGAGACCATACAAATCCTGCCGCGTCGCCACAAATTTCTGCCACCAAGAATTCTTAATATTTTGCTTAAGAATTGTCCCGATCGGCCCGTAATCAAAGGCGCCGGCGAGACCGCCGTAAATTTCGGAGCCGGGAAAAATAAAGCCGCGGCGCTTCGCAAGCGAGACTATATCAGCAAGTAAATTTTCATCTTGGTTTTTCATATTTATATCTTTGAAATATTTTTTGTTAGCGAACGTAATCATTGTATCACCACTCCGCCGGCGGCCGGGAAACCGAGATCATCGGTTAAAAGGGTGT
>DATEUR010000015.1:0-3212 GCA_035583565.1 Minisyncoccota bacterium
CTTATTGGGCGCTCAGAGCGCATTACCAGAAGCAACTAAAGATGATTTTATCCGATCAGGCCTCATTCATATTGTCGCTCTTTCTGGTTATAACATTACCATTGTCGCGGAAATGATCATGCGGATTGTGGCATTTCTTTCGTTGCGAGCACGACTCTTAGTCGGCGGTGGCGTCATTATTTTGTTTGTCATTATGACCGGCGGGCAAGCGACCGCCGTTCGGGCGGGGATCATGGCCGGGATCGCGCTTCTGGCGCGGACGCTTGGCCGGCCTTATGAGGCGCTACGCGGTTTGTTTCTGGCCGGTCTTGCCATGTTTTTTATTAACCCGCTCGTAATTTATGATCCTTCCTTTATTCTCTCGATGCTTGCGACTTTCGGTCTTATTTATCTTACTCCGAAAATCAAACCATGGTTTCTTTGGATCGCGGAGAAAAAATTTAGCATTGAGTGGCGGGAGCTTGTGGCGGCGACCTTCGCGACCCAAATTTTTGTTTTTCCCTACCTTCTTTACAAAATTGGCCTTATTTCGCTTGTTGCGCCGCTTGCTAATATTTTAGTTCTGCCTGTCATTCCCGTGCTGATGCTTTTTGGATTTTTCACCGGACTTTTTAGCTTAGCTTGGCATGTTTTCGCCCTGCCTTTCGGCTTTATCAGTTTCTGGCTGCTTGAATTTATACTCGGCGTGGCGAAAGCGCTGGCCGGTCTTCCTTTTGCGGTAGTGACGGCCGCCGTTTGGCCACTTTGGCTAACGCTTCTTCTTTACGGACTAATTTTATTTCTAGCGTCTTGGCAAGGAAAAATCCGTATGAAATATCTTGAGAAAACCCTATGGAAATAAGCGGCAAAATACGTTGAGCCGGGACTCGCAAAGGCCGACAAAGGCTCCGGGGAGCGTTTGTCGCCGAGCGGGAGAAATTTGCCTAGCCGGGCAAATATTCGTGCCCAGCGAGACGTGTTTTACCGCTTTGAAATTTTCGTGCTTTTCTCAAGATATTTTTGTGTGGGTGTTACTTTAAGGCGCCGACGAAGTTTTTTTCGATCACTTCCCAATTCAAATTAGCGAAAAATGTTTCCACATATTTTTTCTTTTCGCTTGTCGGGTAATCGTAGATGAAGGCATGCTCCCACATATCAATACCCAAAACAAATTGCAGAGAATTTAATTGGCCGACATGTTGTTCGTCGATCCAAGCATTTAGGAGTTTTTTGGCGATTGGATCGTAATAAAGAATTGCCCAGCCGATACCGCGCGTCAGCGCAACAGTTTTGAATCGGTTTAACCACTTATCAAAAGAACCCGAAGGGAGTGCTTCGGGAGCACCCCACTCAGCCTCGATGGCTTTTTTGAGGCGGCTTTCGGCTGGCAAGATTTTCGCGCCGTCTTCCAAACTCTTAAAATAATATTCGTGATTTCTCATGCCGTTCCATTCAAATGAAAACCGGCGCTGCATTTCGGCGAGCGCGTAAGCATCTTTTTCGTTGCCTTCAAGCTCTTTGATTTTTTCTAAAATAAGGTTGGTATGCTTAACGTAGCCGGCGTAGAGCTTCAAATGCTCTTCGATGTTTTTTGCTGAAATGCCTTTAAGTTCCGGGATATTGAATTTTTGTTCTTGATACATAATTAGTTTTTCGCAAATATGTTTCTGGTGAACTGTTCCCAACTTACGGGAATATTTACTTTTCGAACCGTTCCCTATTGGTTGTCCAGGTGAGGAAAGTAAGTATTCCCGTAAGTTTACCTTAGGTGAACCAGAAATATATTTGCTCTATACTATAATTAACCCATTATAGCATGAGGTTCTTGAAGAAAAAGTTAATTTGGCTGGTTTCCGCTTTAATTCTTGCGGTTGGCCTTGTCGGCTTCAATCTTTTTTCCTCATCGGCCAGCGAAGATAAATTGGTGGTTGCCTTTCTGGACGTTGGCCAAGGCGACGCCATTTTTATTGAAACACCAAACGGTATCCAGGCGCTCATTGATGGCGGGGGAAGCAATCGGGTAATGCTCGAGCTCGGTAGTATGATGCCTTTTGGCGATCAGACCCTTGATTTGATTATTGCGACGCACCCTGACAAGGATCATATCGGCGGGTTGATTCCGGTTTTGGAAAATTACGAAGTTGAAAAAATTTTGGAATCACCGATTGAAACTGACACAAAAGTTTTTGGCCTTTTAAAAGACGCGATTATCAAAGAACAAGGCGGTCGCGTTTTTGCCGAAGCCGGCGATATCATCTGGCTTGACCAGCCGCGCAGTGTCTATCTCAAAATTCTTTCGGTTGGCGGCGTAGGGAAGAAAACAAATGAAGCGGCAATCGTTGCTGAACTTCACTACGGCGAAACGGAATTTCTTTTAACCGCTGACATCGGCGCGCTTACCGAAGCCGAGCTTATGAAAAATTGGGGGGCGGAAATAGATACCGATATTTTAAAAGTTGCGCATCATGGCTCCCGTTATTCAACCACGAGCGAATTTTTAGAATTGGCAAGCCCTGCTATTGCCGTGATTTCCGCGGGCGCGAAAAATCCTTACGGTCATCCGCATAAAGACATGCTCGGGCGTTTGGAAAAATTAAAAATCCCGGTACTCGGGACTTATAGTGAAGGAACAATTATTTTTGAATCAGACGGCGAAACAATCAGCAGATTGAAGCAATAAAAAAGCGAGGAATATGATTTCGAAATTCTTAGCAAGCAAATATTCGTGTCTTGCGAAATGTATTCCAAGCGATGATTAAATAATCCCGGCTTCTTTGAGAACGGGGTAAGCGCCTTTTTTGTTGATGAGACGAATAGCTTGAGTGGAGAGAGTAAGCCGAAGGGAGTGTCCAAGCTCGGGAACAAAGATTGTTTTCTTTTGGAGATTAGGATATTTCCTTTTCTTGCCGGTCGGATTGAATTTAGTGGCGCGAACTCGGTTGGAGTAGCCTCCACCAACCTGCGAGCCTTTTTTTGTTACCGGGCAGCGTTTCATATAATGTGCCTTGTATGGTAACATGGATTCCATAATATGCAAGCCATCGATTCCGTTTTTTACATTGCTGTTCTTCTTCTCTCGGTTATTATCCATGAAATTTCTCATGGCTATGCGGCGCTGTATTTTGGCGATCAAACAGCCAAGCTCGCCGGCCGCTTGACGTTAAATCCCTTCAAACATTTAGACCCCATCGGCTCAGTGCTACTGCCGCTTTTTTTGGTGCTGTCCGGTTCCA
>DATEUR010000016.1:0-14925 GCA_035583565.1 Minisyncoccota bacterium
TTCTTTTAGAGTGAAAAAAATTTTTGATTTTCCTCATTTACTATTTGCCAGAAACTTTTTCGAAAAACCAGTTGAGCACAGAAACGGCAATCGCGCCGATAATGGCCGCCTTCAGGTTCATAATCTGGAAACCGTCGATGAATTTAGATGGCAGCCAGAAGAAAAAAACGTTTAAGACGAGAGAAAAAAGTCCGAAGGTAACGAGCGTAATCGGCAAAGTGAGGATTTTGATGATCGGCTTGACGATTGTATTGATGAAAAAAAGCACAGCTCCTACAAGAAGAGCGATCCACCAAGGATCAACCACGATATCCGGAAAGAAATAAGCGATGCCATAAACCGCTCCCGAAAGCACCAGCCAATGTAGAATTGTTTTCATGTTATTTAAACAAACTTTCCACCACTTCTTTAACCATTCCGCCGTCAGCCTTGCCTTTGAGCTCCTTCATGATCATGCCCATCAATTGCCCGGCCTTGGCTTTGTCGTTGATATCAAGCGCGGCCTTCTTCTTTTTTGCAAACTCGAGAACTTCGGCGCGGCTCATCTGGTCTGGCAAAAAACCCTGAAGGATCACAAGCTCAGCTTCCTCCTCTCGAGCGAGGTCTTCCCGGCCGCCCGCTCGAAACTGTTCGATTGAATCTTTTCGCTGTTTGGCGAGTCTCGCAATAACGGTCAGCGTGTCTTCGTCGGAAATCAACTCATCGGGCTTACGACGTTTGGCGACGAGTTCATTGATAAGAGCAGCCGAAATACCGCGAAGCACCCCAAGCCTTAGTTCTTCCCGACGCTTTGTCGCCTCTTTGATGTCTTCTTTTATCTTTTCGTGAAGCATTGGGAATATTATATGCTAAACTAAATCTTATGCCAATTTACAAAAAACGCGAGCGGAACATCTTTGATCCCAAGGACCCCAATCCTTTCAATATCAGCCGCTCCAAAATTGATCTTTTTCTCGAATGCCCCCAGTGCTTCTACCTTGACCGCCGCCTTGGCGTCGGCCGACCGCCAGGCTTTCCTTTTACTCTAAACGTCGCCGTCGATAAACTTCTAAAAAAAGAATTCGATATCCATCGCGCCAAAAAAGAAACGCACCCCTTGATGGCCAAATACGGTATTGACGCCATCCCCGTTCACCACGAAGACCTCGAGATTTGGCGCGAGAACTTCAAAGGCATCCGCGTGCTTCACGAACCCACGAATTTGCAAATTTCCGGCGCTATTGATGACCTTTGGGTAAACCCCGAAGGCGAGTTTATTGTTGTCGACTACAAAGCCACCGCCAAAGAAAGTGAAGTTAATATTGATGCGGAGTGGCAAATTGGCTACAAGCGGCAAATGGAAGTATATCAATGGCTCCTTCGCCAGAAAGGATTTAAAACTTCTTCGACCGGTTACTTCGTTTACGTAAACGGCAAGACCGACCGCAAAGCTTTCGACGCAAAACTCGAATTTGATATTAAAATTATTCCCTATACCGGCGATGATTCTTGGATTCCGGATACTCTTTTGAAAATTAAAGATTGTTTAATGAAAGAAACTGTTCCATTGCCAGGCAAAGGTTGCGAATATTGTCCTTACCGCAAAATCGCCGGAATGGAACTCCAAAAGCGGATGAAGTAATATTTTCCGTTATTTTTAGCGTTACAAGGCAAACATTTTCTTGATGTTTGGAGCTTTTTGTTTAAGTTTTCTAATTTTGTCGTAATAAAATCTTTTTTTGTAAATAAATTGATACTTTTTAGTATCTGCTTTTATCCACTTTTTTTCTTTTTTTGTTTTATAAGAAGATTCTTTTTCGTAACTATGCCCCCAAATACCGAACTTTTTATCAAAATGGATTTCTGCCAAACGTCCATTGACGATGGCAAAAGACCAGCCATCATTTTTAGATAGAGATCTTACTTCTTTGTATTTATCTTTTTCCATATTTTCGGTAAATTTTTCACTGGCATTTCTATTTATAAGAGTCTTTGCGATGACGGAAAGTATGCAACACAACTTTTTGGCTCGAGATATCATATCTGATACGATATTCGCTAATTCTAATTCGCCATTGACCCTCGCCATCTTTAAGTCCTTTTAATTTTTTAATATTAAATCGTCGGCTTAAATTAAAAGGGTCCAAAGAAAGAACATTAACAACTCCTTCAAATAAATCCAGAACTTTTTTGTTCTTTTTTGAAAGGTTCGTCAATATGTTTGTCAAAGCTCGGCGTCGTAAATACCGAAAACTTTTTGCTCATTTATCTTATTTAAAATTTTTAAGCTTTTTGAGTATTGAGGGGGCGGCACCTGCCTTGCCGCGACGATATTCTTTGGCAGATTTCTTAATGAGTTTATTGACCGCTGGATTTTTTAAATCAAGATAATCTTCAAATTCATCAATATCCATAATACCGGCGACCGGGTAGCCGTCTTTTTCTAGGACAAAATATTCTTTATTCACCCGGACCTTTTTGACAATACTGCCTAAGTTAATTCGGGCTTTAGTTATAGGAATAATGTTGACCATAATAATATTCATTAATATTGATTAATATCAATTATTGTAACAAAGAGTAAAAATTTAAGCAAGGGGGAAATAAAAAAGCCGCAATTTATTAATCGCGGCAAGTAAGTGATTGTTATGATGGATTATTGCTCCTCGGTTCATCACGATACAATGTGATAAAAAAAAGAAATAACCCGAAAGAAACTATTGCAAGTGGCGCAGCCCATTCAAATGTATGCTTATCGATAAGGTGATAAAGAAACAGATAATTTTTTACTAATTAAATGGTAGCACAAAAACCCTCCTTTTGTCAATAATGAAACGGCTGACTTAAAGCTATATGAAGGCATATATCAACGGCGCTCGGAAAAAATGAAAATAAGTTTTCATTTTTTCCTCGCTTGTTGATATAATTACCCCATGTCCCCCACTCTCATCTTCACGATCATCGCCGCCTTCATTTTAGGCATCGTGCTTGCCATCGTCCTCCGCCGCAAAAAAACAGCCGACGGCGAAGGCCTTTCCCTTATTCTCCAACAGCTAAACGAACTCACCCGGACCGTTGACCAAAAAATCAGCGAAACCCACAAACAAGTTCATGAGACAATGCGCTACCATTCGTCAGAGTCGTCCAAACTCATCAAAGAAATAACCGAGGAGCTCACAAAAGTTTCGGAAGGCCAAAAACAAGTTATTTCTTTTGCCGATCAATTGCAAAACCTCCAGGACATTTTAAAGAACCCCAAACAGCGCGGCATTCTCGGTGAATACTATCTGGAAACTCTTCTGCAAAATGTCTTGCCGCCGGGGACTTTCGCGATGCAATACGGTTTTGCCGACGGCACGATCGTTGACGCGGCTGTTTTTGCCAAAGACAAAATCATTCCCGTTGATTCGAAGTTTTCCCTTGAAAATTACAATCGCTTGGTGGAAGCCAAAGACCCCGCAGAAAAAGAACGGCTTGAAAAAGTATTTATTGCCGATCTTAAAGCCCGAATAGCCGAAACTGCCAAATACATTCGGCCCCAGGAAGGCACGACTGATTTTGCTTTTATGTTTATCCCCCATGAAGCTATTTACTACGATCTTCTTTCAAATAAAGTCGGCGGCCTCACCGAAGAAACCGAAACGCTCATTGAGCGCGCAGCTGGGAAATACAAAGTTATCATCGTCTCTCCCACTTCTTTTTTGGCTTATCTCCAAACCGTCTTGCAGGGGCTCAAATCGCTTGAAATTGAAGAGAAGGCCAAAGACATCGTCAAACGAGTCGGCGAATTGGGCCGCCACCTTAAAAACTACGAGGAATATCAAATTAAACTCGGTAGCGCCTTAGGGACGGTTATCAATCACTTCAACGCGGGAAGCAAAGAATTCAAAAAAATTGACAAGGACGTCCTGCACATCACCGGCAGTCCAGCCGGCCTAGAGCCAATACTTCTTGAAAAACCAGAAGAATAAATTAAAAAAGCGCTCACGAGGAGCGCTTAGCATTTTTGTCCAAAGCGACATAAAGATAACCGGCCGGATTGCCTTCTTCGGGCATTTTTTGCATTTTAATTTTGTAGGTGCTTTTTGAAATCCAATCTTTGGCAGATAAAAAATCTGTCGAGTTGGTTACGCACACTTCCAGAATGTCGACGGAGCTCAAACAAAGTGAACCGAGTTTAAATTTCTTAATCCCAATTTCTTTGAGGCCGTTTTCGATGTCTTGGGCAGTTTCTTTTTGGTAATCAGTAAGAGGGATAGTAATCGTCATTGGAAACAGGTTTTAGAAGTTAAAGAACAAGCAATATCAAGGAACAGATTCTACTCTGCCACTGGCGTTTTTGTCAACAGGGCCGCGGCTTCTAAACGGGTGACATCGGCAAAACGCCCTTCCTGCGTTGAGTCAAGCGCGGCAATCAGCAGCGGGCGTTCGCCGCCAAGAAAGACGACAAGCGTCCCGCCGGCGAGTTTTGTCAGGCCTGTTTTGGAAGCGAGAATATTGCCGGTACCAACATTGGGATTGGTATTTTTGATTTTTTTGTGGTCAAAACCGCTCTCTGAAATAAAATCCGCCTCAGGAAGCGCGGTGATTCCGAAAATTTCCGGATAAGTTTTATAGGCGTAGTACAAAAGAAAAGCCGCTTCTTTAGCCGAAGCAACGGCGCCCGGCGTTTCGCCCATATCAATGCCGCTTACCGAATTAAAGCGCGCTTTCGCAAGACCAATTTCTTCCGCCTTTTCGTTCATCTTTTGGAGAAAGCCGTCCAGCCCCAATTTTTTATCGGCTTCTTTCGCTATGGCCGCCGCCGCGTCGTTTGAGGAAACAAGAAGCATAAATTTGATAAGTTCGCTCACTGGCCATTTTTCACCCCAAAAAAGGCCGTTGTCGCCTTCAAGGTCAAGGGAATCTCTGGAAATCATAATCACTTCCTCGGGAGAAAAAACTTCAAGGGCGACGAGAGCCGTCATAATCTTTGTGATCGAGGCGATCGGCATTGGTTTGTCCTCATGAAGGCCGAAAAGCATTTTTTGATTAGCTAGATCGTAAACAAAAGCCGTTTTGGCTTCAAGTAAAATACTGGCAAAGGGGTTCGGTATTAAAGAAGAAAGGGGTGACGGCGTCTTAAATTTCGGCAAAAAGTAGCCGAGAGCGACCGAAAGGAAAACAAGAAGAGAAAAAATTAATATTTGCTTATTCTGGGTTTGGTTCATTTTGGCCTTCCTCTTTCATTGCCGCCACCGCGCTGTCAAGTTTTTCGCGGATAAGGGCATAATCCGGAAGGCCTTCTATTCTACTCACCCCGAGATAAGAGAGCAAGTCGATCGAAGGCTTATAGACGAAGGTTCTTTTATCGATCGGATGCGGCACTTTGAGAACCAAGCCTCGAATCGCTAAATTGCGTAAAATAAAGCTTGAGTTAACGCCCCGAATATAGTCGATATTGGCCCGCGTGGCGCCGTCTTTGTATTCATAAAGAATAATGGCAAGCGTTTCAAGCGCCGCCCGCGAGAGCTCTTTGTTTAATTCCTCCTTTTGGATTTCTTCAATCAGGGGCCCGAGGGAAGGCGCCGTTCCTAAAAGCGCTTCATCACCGGTTGTAACAATCGAAAGACCGCGATCAGCGAGTTTCTCGCGGAGCGCTTCTATCGCCTCTTTTGTTTCTTTTTCCGTTACCGCCAAAAGTTTAGCCAGAATTTTTATTTTCACGGGCTCGCCTTTGATGAAAAGAACGGCTTCAATTTTTGAATCTAAATTCATAAAATTTCTTCGGCAATGGCCGCTTTAGGCTTTTCAATCGCAATTTCGCCAAAATAGCCGCCTTGACTGACCTCGATCAAGCCTTGATTCACCAGTTCAAGCAATGCCAAGAAACTGACAACGAGGTAAAATTTTTCTTCCTGTTTGCTTTTAAAATTACCTTTTGTAAAATCCCGAAAAGTCATCTGGAGGCCTTTTTCAATCCGATCAATCAAGCTTCGCATCAAATCCTCGAGCGAAATGACTCGCCGCACTGGCACTTGAGGAAGAAATTCTTTTTTCGGCATTTCATCAAAGGCGCGGCGCAGCGAATCGCGGAGAACAGGCAGATTGGCGGCCGGATCAGGGACAAAAACAGGGATGAAAGGAACACCGGATCTGTTAAAAATCACTTGCTGGCCGAAAGCGGTTTTAAGAGCCGGCAAAACTGATTTGATAATCTGGAAACGTCGCAAGCGCTCTTCAAGCTCGGCGATGGTGGACTCCTCTTCCTCGGAGAGCGCCATGGCCGGCAAAAGCGACTTTGACTTGATGAGAATGAGGGTGGCGGCAACCAAGATAAACTGGGAAATATCACCGAGTTTAAGTTCGCTTGCGGTTTTGAGATGGTTTAAAAAGTCGTCAGTAACGACCGCCAAATTGACTTGGTTGATTTCAAGCTTCCTTTTTTCGATAAGTTCAAGCAGAAGCTCGAGCGGCCCTTCGAAAACCGGTGTTTTGATTTGATAAGTGGTCATTTGATGATCTTTATCCCGAGCTCTTTCAAATGCTTTTCCGGCACTGCCGACGGCGAACCCATCATCGGATCTCTCCCTTCGCCGGTCTTCGGAAAAGCGATCACTTCCCGGATGCTTGTTTCATTTTCAAGAAGCATAAGCAACCGATCAAGACCCCAGGCAATGCCGCCGTGCGGCGGCGTACCCGCGCCAAGCGCCTTTAGCATGTGGCCGAAATTAGCTTCGATGTTTCCTTCTTCATGACCCATGATCTCGAATACTTTCTTCAAGGCTTTCGGTTCGTGGTTTCTCAAGCTACCGCCGCCGATTTCAATGCCGTTGAGCACAATGTCATATTGGGCCGCTTTTATGTTTTCAATATTTTCTTTTTTTAACAATAAGTCCATATGCTCGGGCTTTGGCGCCGAAAAAGGATTATGGGTAAAAGTCCACCCGCCTTCCGAATCTTTCTCAAAGAATGGAAAGTCTATGATGAAGCAGAAAGCAAGTTCATTTGAGTCGTCTCTATTTTTACGGAGATCGGGCCGATCAATTTTGTATTTATCCATCGCTTCCTTATAAGTGAGTCTTGGAAACGGAACTTTTTGGATTTTCTTTTCGGGGTAAAGTTTTGCCACAATATCAATGAGTAACTTCTCAGTGAGACTGATTACATCCTCTTCTTCAACAAAGCTCATCTCGAGATCAAGCTGGGTGAATTCCGGCTGACGGTCGCCGCGCGTGTCTTCATCGCGCATGCACCGGGCAATTTGGAAATATTTTTCAAAACCGGCGGTCATCAAGAGCTGTTTGTACTGTTGAGGCGATTGCGGCAGAGCGTAGAATTTCCCGCGATCAAGCCGCGAGGGAACAATGTAATCTCGCGCGCCTTCCGGGGTCGATTTCGTGAGAATCGGCGTTTCAATTTCAAAAAATCCTTCGTGATCTAAAAAATCGCGAATGAGTTTGGCCACTTTGTGACGATTTTTGATGTTTTTATTCAATCTCGGCCGGCGCAGATCAAGATAGCGGTAAGCAAGCCGGTGCTCTTCCCCAATGTCATAGCCCGGGGTTCCTATATCAATTGGCGGGGTGGCCGCTTCATTTAAGACGGTTATTTCAAGGATTTCGAGTTCGATATCGCCGTTTTGCTCTCCTTTGTTTACATTCTTTTCCGGCCGTTTGTTTATTTTTCCGCGGACAGCAAGGACCCACTCCGGCCGAATGTCTTTAGCCATTTCCATCGATCCTGATTTTGGCAAAACAACGCCTTGGACATAACCCGAGACATCGCGGAAATCAAAAAACACCATTTTGCCTTGATCACGACGGACATCGACAAAACCGGCAATCGTTACTTCTTTGCCGATGTGATCTTTTAAATCTTTGATGTAAATTCGATTTTTCATAATTTTATCCTACTACAAAATTAATCAAAGTAATTAATCTTCATCGCCTTCTTTACCTCCGAGAGAGTTTCTTTTGCCACTTCCCTTGCCTTCTTCGTTCCGTCTTCGAGAATTTTCATAATGGCTTTTGGATTTTTCTCCAATTCTTTTCTCCTCTCCCTTATCGGCGCAAGAATTTTATTTAAAACTTCAATGAGCCTTTTTTTAATGACCACATCGCCAAGACCGCCCTGGCGGTAATCAGCTTTCAATTTTTCAACTTCTTTTTTATCAAGATCAAAAATATCAAGATAGGTGAAAACAACATTCCCTTCTACTTTTCCAGGATCGCTGGCATGAATATGGCCGGGGTCGGTATACATTTGCATGACTTTTTCAGAAACTGTCTTTGGGTCATCGGAAAGAAAAATCGCGTTGCCCAAGGACTTCGACATCTTCGCCTTACCGTCAAGACCGGGAAGTGTACCTGTGTCTTTAGGAATCAATGGCTCGGGAATCGGAAAAACTTCGCCGTAGAGTGAATTGAAACGAGCCGCAATTTCTCTGGCGAGTTCGATATGACTTGCCTGATCTTTTCCAACCGGCACAAGACTGCCCTTCACCATTAAAATATCGGCGGCTTGTAAAACCGGATAATTGATGAGGCCTAGGGAGGGGTTTTCTATCTTTAGATCGCGAAGCATTTCTTTTAGCGTTGGCACTCGCTCTACGGTTGGTTTGGAAACAAGCATGGAAAAAATAATCGCGAGTTCCGCGTCTTCCGGAATTTGGCTTTGCCCGCAGAAAACGACTTTTTTGGGATCAAGACCGATTGCCAATTGGTCTAAGATGAGATTTTTTACATTTTCGGCAATTTGCGAGGTGTCCGTATTAGTCGTCAGCGCGTGAAGATCGGCCACGAGAATAAACATCGGGTATTTTTCTTGAAGGATTAGGCGATTTTTTAATGATCCGACAAAGTGGCCAAGATGAAGCTTGCCTGTCGGCCGGTCGCCCGTCAAAACTGTTTGTTTATGCTTCGCCATTTGGTTTTAATAATAGCAAAAATATGATAAATTCGGAACTTGGGAGTTTTTCACACGAAAATAACATTTCAGATAAAAAAGCGCGTTGCGAGAATCGCCTACTGTGTTAGAATCAGAGCAATGGCGCGAATACCACCTCAAGATCTTGATGCCGAGAAAGCTGTCCTTGGCTCAATCATGCTCCGCCCGGGGGCGCTCGCTGAAATCGAGGGTGTTTTGTCGCCCGATTCTTTCTATTCCGAAAAAAATCGGCTCGTTTTCGGAATCATGCTCTCTCTTTTTGCCAAAAATGAACCGATCGACCTTCTTTCTGTCTCGGCTCGCCTGAAGGAAAACAAAATTCTTGATAACATCGGCGGCCGAAGCTATCTCGCCGAACTTGTCGAACAAGTTCCCGCTTCAACCAACGTCAAACACTATGCCGGCATCGTCGCTAAGAAAGCCTTGCTTCGGGCACTCATTGAATCCGGCGATTATATTTCCGAAATCGGCTTCAACGAAGCAATTGATATTGAAGATGTGCTTGATAAAGCGGAAAAAAGAATTTTTGGTGTCGTCAGTCAGCCAAGACAAAGTCAGGTGATAAGTATTGGCGAAAAAGTAAACAGCGCTTGGGAACGGCTGGAGCGCCTCCAAGGAAAAGAAAATGGTCTGCGCGGCCTCTCAACCGGCTATCGCGATCTTGATAGCATGCTCTCCGGTCTTCAAAATTCTGATCTCGCGATTCTTGCCGCCAGACCTTCCATGGGTAAGACGACGCTCGCTCTTGATTTGGTCCGCAACGTCGCCGTCAAACAAAATATTCCGGTAATTATTTTCTCTCTTGAAATGAGCGCCGAGCAATTAACCGACCGATTGTTGGCCGCCGAATCAAGCGTCAATGCCTGGCAGCTTCGCACCGGCAAAATCCGCGGCGACAATGAATTCGGCCAAATCCGCGATGCGCTTGATCGGCTTGCCAAGGCGCCAATTTTTATCGATGATCAACCATCCAACACCATCACTAAAATGCGATCAACAGCACGGCGGCTCAAACTCGAGCAAGGTCTTGGTCTTATCGTTGTCGATTATCTCCAGCTCATGACCACCAATAAAAATTATGATTCCATGGTCAACCAAGTGACCGAGATTTCAAGATCGCTCAAGGCGCTCGCCCGCGAGCTTGACCTGCCGGTCCTCGCCCTTTCCCAGCTCTCCCGGGCGGTGGAAGCCCGGGGCGGCAAACCCCGTCTTTCCGATCTTCGCGACAGCGGGAGCTTGGAACAAGATGCCGACCTTGTCATGTTTATCCACCGGGATGACAAATACAACGAAGATTCCAATAAGCCAAATGTCGCCGAAATCCTTATTGAAAAGCACCGCAATGGCCCAACCGGAAAAATAGAGCTTTACTTCGATCCAAAGACGATCAGCTTCTTAACGATGGAAAAAAGCGAGTTTAAAGGCCTTGAGGTGTTTGAAAAAGGCGAATTGCCGTAAAATAGCCAGAACATATGGATCTAATATATAAACTGACGAAAATGTTTCGCGGGTTTCCGGGTATTGGCGAACGGCAAGCCAAGCGTTTTGTTTATTACCTCCTGAATGAGGACGAGAAGAAACTTAAGGAATTGGCCGCGACAATCCTTGAGCTAAAAAAAGAAGTAAGTCAGTGCCGGTCGTGTTTTCGATTTAGCGGCGGCAAAAACGAAATCTGCGATCTTTGCCGAGCCGCAAAAGAAAAGAAAGTTTTAATCGTCGTCGAAAAAGATGCCGATCTTGAAGTTTTTCGAAAAGCTGATTTTGACGGAAAGTTTTTTGTTCTCGGCGGCACCATTCCGGTGCTTGAAAAAGAAATACCAAAAAATATCAAATTAAAAGAACTTCTTGATAAATTGGGGAAGGAAAACATCGAGGAAGTGATTCTCGCTTTTTCGCTGACCCCGCTTGGCGAACACACTCTCGAGTATGTAAAAAAAGCCGTGGCCGCCGTGGCCAAAGAAAAAAATATAAAAATCTCGGGGCTCGGCCGGGGGCTTTCTTCCGGTCTTGAGCTCGAATATTCCGATAGCGAAACGCTCCTTGGCGCTCTTAAAAATAGATATTGACAAAGCGGAAATCGGGTGTTAGAACTGAGATCTAACGCACCTTAAAAATCCCGCTTATGAGAAAAAAAGAAGAAGATCTTTTCAAGCACGTTCTTTCGCAAGTGCTGGCGATTCACCGGCCGAAATCAAATTTTAATTTCGCGGAAAGGCAGATTGTTTGCCAATATTTTCTTGAAAACAAAAGCATTGCCGAAATTGCGCGCGAAGGCGGCCGCCAAGAAAATTACGTCAAAGAAATCAGGCGCCATGCCCGTCAGAAAATTGATTTTTTGCTAAATGGTTTGATTTTTGATCTTAAAGAAGCCGTTTCTCTTCACAAAGAAAGAGACTTGCTCCAAGCTAAAGTACTGACGCTCGAAGAAGAAAACAAAAACCTGCGCTTTAAATTGGGTCGGAAACTCATCAAGAAAGGCAAATTTGAGATTGAGAAAAATTTGACCATTGGCGAACTTTACGAACTCAAAATGCTCTCCCAAAAAAACTTTTGGATTCTTGATGCGAATGATTACCGGACAGTGGAGCGCCTAAAGCAGTGTGGCCAAAAAGAATTGCTTAACTTAAAAGGTTTCGGCAAAGTCGGTCTCCGGCAAGTGGAAAAAATTATCGGCTTCTCCCTGCCTAAAAAGTAATCAACAAAAAACAAATCCCCCTTTTTTCATGGGGGATTTTTTAATTTAAATATTTTACTTGATCGCGGTAATCTTAACTTTTGAATAAGGCTGGCGGTGACCCCGCTTTTTGAAGTAGCGGCTCTTGGCTTTGTATTTGATGACCGTCACTTTCGGCGCCCGGCCAGTTTCGAGATATTCGGCTTCAACTTGATTGCCGAGATAAGGCATCCCTACTTTGGCATCTTTATCCGCCACTAAAAGCACTTTGCCAAAAGAAACTTTGTCCCCCGGTTTATAAGTGCCCGGCAATTTTTCAACCTTCAAAACGCTTCCAACCGCGGCTTTGTATTGCTTACCCCCTGTTTCAATGATTGCAAAATCTGCCATAGAATTAATATATTACCGAATTGAGAAAAAGAATCAAGTCCAAAAGGTCAAATTTTGTAGTACAATAAATGATCCTATGGCGCTCAAATTCTATAACACTCTCTCCCGCCAAAAAGAAGAATTTAAACCCGCAAAACCGCCAGCCGTCGGCCTCTATACTTGCGGCCCGACGGTCTACAATTACCCCCATATCGGCAATTACCGCGCCTACATTTTCGGCGATATTTTAAAGCGCTATCTCAACTACCTCGGTTTTGACGTCCGTCATGTCATGAACCTCACCGATGTGGATGATAAAACAATCCGTGACTCACAAAAATCCAACACTACCCTAAAAGAATTTACGGAATTTTACGCCCGCGGCTTTTTTCAGGACCTTGATCGCTTGAACATTGCGCCCGCTCATGTTTACCCCAAAGCGACCGAACACATCACAGAAATGGTTACTCTTATCAATCATCTGCTTGAAAAAGGGGTTGCTTATAAGACCGAAGACGGCAGTATTTATTTCAATATCAAAAAATTCAAAGATTACGGCAAGCTTGCTCATCTTGAAAAAACAGAACAAAAAGCCGGTGCGTCAGGCCGCGTCCGCGCCGATGAATACTCAAAGGAAAATATCGAAGACTTTGCCCTCTGGAAATCTTGGACCGAAGATGACGGCGATGTTTTTTGGCTCACGCCTTGGGGCAAGGGCCGGCCCGGCTGGCATATCGAGTGTTCCGCCATGTCGATGAAACATCTTGGCGAGAGTTTTGACATTCACACCGGCGGGATTGATCTTGTTTTCCCGCACCACGAAAATGAAATCGCCCAAGCGGAGGGCTCTACGGGAAAACCCTTCGTCAAATACTGGCTTCACAATGAGTGGCTCCTTGTCGACGGCAAGAAGATGTCCAAATCGCTTGGCAATTTCTACACCCTCCGCGATTTGATTAACAAGGGTTATCCGCCTCTTGCCTACCGTTATCTTCTTACCGGTACGCATTACCGAACGGTTGTTAATTTCACTTGGGAATCTCTCACGGCCGCGGAAAACGCTCTTCGCCACCTCTACGAATCTTTCTACGATCTTGGCGAGCGGATTGGTGAAGTTGATCCGGATTACCAAGCCCGTTTTGCGCATATTATGGACGATGATCTTGATACTCCCGGCGCACTTGCCCTCGTTTGGGATTTAATCAAAGACCCGCATTTAAAACCAGAAGACAAAAAAGACTCCTTGCTTTCGTTTGACCAGATGCTTGGTTTGGGTCTCGCTAAAATTAAATGGCAACCCCTGCCAGAAAAAATCCAAAAGTTGGTAAGCGAGCGCGAAGCCGCCCGCGAGAAAAAAGACTTCACTGCGTCTGATAAATTGCGAGACGAGATCAAAAAACTAGGCTTCGAGATTGATGACACTAAAGAAGGAGCGAAGGTGCGGCCGAAGTTGGTTTAGAGTGGGTTAACGTATAATTATTACTGCGCAGTGACAGTTACGACTACGACCGCGGAATTGTAACCAGAAGCTTCAGCTTTTATTTTGTGCGTTCCGGAACCGTAAGGTCGAAAATCAACACTACAAAAACCAAAAGAACAAACGTGTCCGGATAATATGCCTCCACTTGTAGAAAATGTTATTTGAACATTTTGATTATCAGGAGTATTAGCTCTAATTGTTGCTGTTTGACCTACCCTCAATGTTGATGGATAAGCCGATATTTGCAAAGGCGGACCAGCGGTTGGAATCAGCGGTCCGGTAACATTTATTGTCGTAAACGCGGAACCATAAAGAGGGCTGGTGGCGGAAACGGTGAAAGAACCGGACCCTGAAGGAGTGAAGATAATAAAAGGACAGGTACCATTAAAATCGGTTTGGCAGACATTCGGTGTTATTGAAGCGCCAGAGACAGGATCAAATGTAACGGTTTCTCCTTGTCTTGCCGGAGATAAATTAACACGAATTGTCGCTGTTTGACCGCTACTGATTTGATTAGAAGACGCAGAAAGCGACATTGTTCTAGTAACGGTAGTTCCTGTGCCCGTAAAACCACCACCAGTTGTCGTTTGAGTCGTCGTTTGAGTTGGACTACCCCCTCCGCCGATTTGCTTGATCGTGCCAAAGATCGCTGTCGCCAAAACCCAAGCGCCAAGGAGTATCGCCGCCCCGATGACGGTGGCAAAAAAGGTATGACGCGCCTTTTTCAAACCTTCCTCATCGCCCCGGGCTTGAACGAAAAGAAAGCCGGAATAAATGAAAGCCAGCGCGACGATCGGAATGCCGATCGTCAGTAAAATGTTCACAAGGTCTTTGATAAATCCTTGGAGAGTCTTGGCGCTAATCGGATTTATGAGCTTGACGTTGATATCAACGCCAGTACCGGTGCCGGCGGGAGGAGTAGTTCCAGTGCCAGTGCCAGCCGGGCTAACGCCCGTGCCAGCGCCAGCAAAACCGCAATTAATATCAGGGAGACCGCATTGGTTATAGCCTGGTTTTTTAGTATCACAAATGCTGCAATCAACTGTACCTTTGGGAGTAAATTTGATATATGCTCGGTATTCTGTGTATCCTTTGTAGTAAACTCCCGCGGAATATTCGTTTCCTGTTTTGAGACCCTGAAAAGTAGCTATGGCTATGCCATCTTTATCAGTTTTTGTCGCCCAATCTTGTTTCGGTTCTTTTGTATCAGTTTGATTAATAATTCGGAAAAATACATCCTGATTTGCCACTAAACCAGATGCTTGTAAAGTTACGTCTGTTGCGTGAAGATAAGTGGTAGTTAAATTTACCTTTTCTGACTGCGCCTCGACTGGTACTGATCTAAAAACAAAAGGCAAAACTAAAACCAAAAAAACTAGCCCGGCGCCGGCAAGTTTCAGAAAATCTTTTCGGACACTTTTTTTCATATTATCTATACCTCTATTTTACCCCATAAAAAGGGCAATTTAAAGCCAATTCTCGGCCTTGACAAATT
>DATEUR010000017.1:0-15675 GCA_035583565.1 Minisyncoccota bacterium
TGGCTGATTATATGGCTCAGCTTTAAAGTTAAGAGTTCCCTGGCGTGCGTCAAAGCCCGTTGAATTGATATTGGCGGTAGCGAAGGCATCGATGAAGCTGAGGGTGCTTCCTGTTGGCACAACAAATGTGCCACCATCCTCAGTAAATGTCCCACTCACGCTGATTGTTTGATTTACTGGTATTGAAATAGTTCCACTATAATTACTTGTGATATTAACGCCACCAATCGCCGCAACGTCAATTACTGCATTTTTTGTAGATGTGCCGTCAAAAATAACATCATCACTTGATGTTGGGACTGTATCAGTTGACCAGTTGGTTGCCTCGGACCAATTATCAGTAGAACCGCCACCATCCCAGGTGATTGTTGCTTGCGCTTGGGCCGTGCCGGCGCCAAAAATTGATTGGAAAAAGGCTTTGGTTAAAGTTTTGGCATCTCTTGTGCCTGAAATTCCCCATTCCGGAATGGCGATGCTGTATTTCTGCGCCAACGCTTTGACGGCAGAAATAACGGAAGCATTAGAGGCACCCGCGCCGGCTTGCTCTTGCGCGACACTCCAAAGCGTTTGGGCTTCCACTTGCGGTGCAGAAAACGCAAAAGCGCCGACCGCAAACATCGTTACTAAAACAAACGACACGATTATTTTTTTACTCATATTAATAGACATATTCATAAAGCTAATATAAATTAACAATTAAACGATTAAACCACTCGTCTCGACAACGAGTTTGTGTAAACAATAAAGATCTGCAATTTTCTTGCAAAATTTTCACAACTCCAACTTCTTTCGAAGTTAGAATAATTATAGCGCTTTTAGATATTCTAAGGGAGAGGGATCTGTGGAAAACCAAAAAACCGAGTCGTAATTTGCTTTTTGAACCGTTCCCTATCGGCTGTCCAGGTGAAAAAAGCAAATATTGCTCGGTTTTATGACGATGGGCTGACTATTCCACCACCGTCTTTAGCTTCAAAATCTTGCCGTTTCGGCGCAATTTCTCGTGAACTTTGGCTTCAATTTGCCGGATTCGCTCGCGGGTAACACCGAATTCCGCTCCCACTTCTTCAAGCGTGTGCTGAACGCCATCAAGAAGGCCATAGCGCATTTCAAGAATTTTCCGCTCCTTCGGGGAAAGCTCCTGCAAGACTTCTTTGATTTGGTCTTTAAGAATTCTGTTGGAAGCCTCCTGATCGGGGCGCAAAATTTTCGTATCGGCAATAAATTCGCCAAAGGTTGATTTTTCATCATCGTCGCCGATCGGTTTTTCGAGAGAAATAGTATCTTGGCTGATTTTTCTAATCGTGTAAATCTTATCAACCTCAAGATCCATCTCCGAAGCGATTTCTTCCGGCAATGGTTCGCGGCCGAGATCTTGGGAAAGGCGACGGAAAACTTTTTTGTATTTAGCGATTGTTTCCACCATGTGCACCGGAATGCGAATCGTGCGCGACTGATCAGCCAGCGAACGGGTGATTGATTGGCGGATCCACCAAGTGGCGTAAGTTGAAAACTTGTAACCTTTGCGCCAATCAAATTTTTCAACCGCCTTGAAGAGACCGAGGTTCCCTTCTTGAATAAGATCAAGCAGAGTCAGGTCGGGACTGCGGTTGGCGTATTTTTTCGCGATCGACACAACAAGGCGGAGATTGGCCCGCGCCAAAAGATTTTTGGCTTCTTCTTCACCCGCTTCAATTCTTTTGGCTAATTCTCTTTCTTCTTTTACATGAAGAAGCGGGTACTGGCCAATCTCTTTAAGATACATTTGAATGGAGTCATATCCTCTTTCAAATTCCGAAACAACAGGTCTGCCTTTCTTTTCATCAAGAAGCGTACCTGTCTCGAGGACATCAACGCCGATTTTAGCAAAACGCTCATAGAGTTCATCTAAAGAAGAAATATCATTTTCAATATTAGGAAATTCTTTGAGAATTTCATCATAGGTGATAAAGCCGCGTATCTTGCCTCGTTCGACGAGTCCCGCGGCTTTCGTTTCAAAAAGGCCTGCCTTCGGGCTTTTCTTGGCTGATTTTTTAGGAGGAAGTTTCTTCCGAAGAAGTTTTGGCATGAGGAAAGTATCGTAACAAAAACTAATAAATTGGTCAATTGTAAAACAAAGATTTAGATATAGCCGAATTCGTGGAAAACTTCCCGGTAAAGATCAATGATGCGTTTGGCTTCGCGGCGAGTCAACGTATAGCTTGTCCCCGCATGAGCAATTTGGTTGCGAACCTTATGCGCTTCCCAAGCCAGATCGAGGGTAAAGAAATCGCTTCGTTCAATATTTTTTAACCGCTCGCCTAAATTTTCACCCGGCACTCTCATCGCCTGCGTCATTTCATCCAAAATAATGTCGGCTTCAATGATAGCGAGCTGCCAGCGATGGGGATCGTCCGTGGCAATATGAGCCAAGACATGTTCCCAACGGGGATTAACAACTTTATGCGTTGGCACTTCGGCGCGAGTGGTGACGAGAAGCGCCGCTTTTTCCTTTTGCTTTATGTGATAAGTCCGCCAGATGGCGTAAACGATAACCGCCAGAAAGAAAAGGGAGAGAATAAGCATCAAATTGTAAAACAAAGAGCTGAGGAAAAAATCGTAAATCGCTTTCAAGATTTCAAGAATCTTGCCGAAGAGATAATCGAAGCTTATAAATTTCGGATCAAAGATTGGATTCATGTGCAAAATTATTGTTTCTCTACAATTCGCCCGATTTTAAACAAGGTTTTTTCGCTAAAAGGTCGGCCGATAAATTGAACGCTCAAAGGCATTTTATTATCGTCGCTACCGAAAGGGACGGCCAAGGCTGGCAAATTAGCAATGTTCGCCCCGACCGTAAAGATATCCGAGAGGTACATAGCGACCGGATCGCATATCTGCCCGATTTTGAAAGCGCCGGACGGCGTTGTCGGAAGGGCAATTGCGTCAACTTTGTTAAAAGCTTCAGTGAATTCTTTTTTAATAACGCGCCGCAAACGACCAGCTTTATTATAATACGCGTCGCGGTAGCCGTGCGAAAGCACAAAAGTGCCAAGGATTACGCGCCGCCTCACTTCCCCGCCAAAGAGATTTCTCGTGTCCATAAAACTCTCCCAGATATTTCCGCCTTCCCGGCGCGGCCCGTAACGCATACCGTCAAAACGAGCCAGATTGGTCGAAGCTTCGGCCGGCATGATGATGTAATAAGCCGGCAAAGCATATTTTAAAAGCGGCAAATCAATATCAATAATTTTATAACCCGCATTTTTAAGCTTGAGAAGACTTTCTTCGAAATTAGCCGCCGTTTCCTTTGAAAGACTGGCCAAAAAGCTTCGCGGCACGCCGAGTATTTTCTTCTCATGGACATTAACGCTTCTTTTTTCTTCCGGGACGCTTGTGTTTTCGCGGGGATCAAAACCGCTAATCAGATCAAAAATAATTTCCGCGTCGTTTACAGTTTTTGCCAGCGGGCCAATTTGATCAAGACTACTAGCCATCGCGATCAGACCGTTTCGGCTGACAGTGCCGTAAGTCGGAAGAAGCCCGACCAGACCGCAAAAGGCGGCCGGTTGGCGGATCGAGCCGCCGGTATCCGAGCCAAGTGAAGCTAAAGCTCCACTTGCAGCCACCGCTGCCGCGCTGCCGCCGGAGGAACCGCCAGGCACCCGAGAAATATCAAGAGGGTTTTTGGTGACACCGAAACCTGAATTTTCCGTGGAGCTACCCATCGCGAATTCGTCCATATTCGTCCGGCCGATGATAATGGCGCCGGCCGTTTTTAATTTTTCAATTACGGTCGCGTCATAAGTGGCCGTGTAATTTTCCAAAATTTTGGAAGCGGCACTAGCTATTTTCCCTTTTATTAAAATATTATCCTTAACCGCAATCGGTATGCCGGTGAGAGCAGTGGCCTTGCCTTTTTTTAACATTGTTTCCGCTCTGACGATATCCTCTTCAAAATCGGAAAAAATTTCCAGATAAGCGTTTATTTCAGGATTTCTCTTTTTAGCTTCACTGGCGTAAGCGCCGACAAGTTCCCGAACCGTGAAATCCCCTTGGCGCAAACCCTGATTGGCTTTTTCGATGGTTAAACTTTTTACATCAATCATAAAACGTCAATTATAGAACTTTCTTATTTTGTAGGGGTTGTAGAAGTTAAACTTCTACAGAACCTTGGTTTCGAGAGCGACGACTACTGAATAAGATTAATAATAATATTGGTTACTTGAAAAAATGTTTCGTCAGCGCATTTCTCAATAAATCTCGGCTTTCGAATGTACCAATCAATTGATCGGGCTTGATCGCACAGGACAAATCCCTTAACGGCTATTCCAGTGAGAGGAATATGGACCTTGTACCCTTTACTTTTAGAAGTTATTGGACAACACAACATCATGCCTGAGCGAGTATTATATTCGGTTCTTGATATCACCAGCGCCGGACGAAAACCTGCTTCTTCATGGCCACGAGTGGGATTGAAAGACAGCCAAATAATATCGCCTTGAGAAGGAATATATTTATTTACCATATCTCGCGGCCTATTGGTTTACCCCAATCAATTTCCTGATGATAAGTACCGGGTTTCATTCCTTTTAATAATTTTTTCAAATCAATTTTTGGCACGAACTTTGTGCTTTGCTCAATAACAATTTTCCCCGCTTCTTCTCTGACTTTTATCGGCCGACCCGGAAAAAGACCGACTTCATCGGCTATTTTTTTAGGAATCCGCACCCCTAAACTATTGCCCCATTTTTGAACTTTCGTTGTCATATTATTTTAGTATACACAATGTAGAAACAACGTCAATTATATCTTCGATATAAGCAACTTCTACAGACTTGATTATATCTTTGATATAATCTGCGTTCGTTCGGAAATGAAAATATTAATTTTCATTTCACTCACTCACTTGATTATAGAACTTTCTTTACTTTGATGAAGTTATCTTTGGTCTTCGCGGCAGCGGCCAATAATTCTTTTGAAAATTCACCCGGCGCGTCTGGTTTTTCGTCCTCGCGCATTTGATTTTTCACTTGGACAAGGTCGAGTCTTGTCGTAAACTTTTCTTCCTCTTTCTCTCTCTCTTTCTCTTCCTCGATTTTGGCTTCGTTAATTTCCTCAATATATTTCAAAATATAATTAAGGTCCTTTAACAAAGACTCTTTTTCCGCCTGATCAAGATTAATCCGGGCAAGAATTGCCAAATTTTCGATCGTCTTTAGATCCATGTTTTTTCAAGCGCCGATAATTTTTTCTAATTCTTTATATATTTTATGAGGGCCAATCCGATAATAAATCACCTCTTGATGTGGTAGAAATCTAAAAATAACCCGGTAATCATTATCAATGGAAAAAGACCAAAAAGATTTCAGGATTCCTTTAAGTTTATGAGTATCAAGACCTGGATGAAAATAATTGTTTTCAAAAATCTTTATTTTCCGTTCTGCTTTTGAAATTATAACTTTTGGCAAATGAATAAAATTACTTTCAAATTGATGAGTGGTGTGAGACTTTAAAACTTTCATTTATTTTTTCTTATAAGTCTTTTTTAGAAAATCAGAAAAACTGCGAGTTTTGCCTTTTTTAAAGGCCTCATCGCCCGCAATAACGCTTTGCATTAAGATATATAATTCATTCAAATGGTCCTTTTTTAGAACAACAAACTCTTCACCGCCAGCTTTAAAAGCATTTTTTATTAAATTTTTAGGAATAGCAATTGTATTCATATTTTAAATATAGCAAAAAAGCCTTCAAATTTCAACTTAGTAAGAAACCTGGCTTTTCAATAGGTTTTCAATGGCTGATTAAAGCCAAAAATTCCTTTTCGGAAAGCACTTTGGTGCCAAGTTTTTTTGCTTCGTCAAATTTGGAACCGGGATTGGCGCCGGCAATGAGATAATCGGTATTTTTGCCAACCGCGCTTCCCGTCTTGCCGCCGGCCACGCGGATCCGCTCCTTCACTTCGTCGCGAGATAATTTTTCAAGCGTTCCGGTGATAACAAAAGTCAGGCCCCGAAGCTTGCCTCCTTTGGCCTTTTCCCCCGTTACGATCACGCCGTTTTTTTGAAGTTTTTTAATAAAGTGAAGATTTTCTTTGTTTTCGAAATATTCGTAAACGCTTTCCCTCACCACCGGGCCGATGTTTTCAATTTTCTCGATTTCTTCCTTTCTGGCCTTGATTATATTTTCAAGCGTTCCAAAATTAACCGCCAAATCGCGCGCTGTTTCCTCGCCGACATGGAGAATCCCCAGCGCGTACAAAAATTTGCCGAGAGAGATCTTTTTATGAGCTTCGATTGAAGCGGTGATGTTTTCGGCGCTTTTCTCGCCGAAGCGCGGCAAAATAGTGATGTCTTCTTTTTTTAAAACAAAAAGATCGGCCGCGTCGGAAATTAATCCTTCTTCTTGGAAGCGATCGAGAATTTTCGGACCGAGCGTGTAAATATCAAAAACATTAACAAAGTGGTGAAGGCCGCGGCGATTTTTAGCCAAACACTTCGGATTGGTGCAGTAGTAAGCTATCGAGGTCTTTTGGCTGCGAGCGCGAGCGGTTAACATGCCTGCCGAACTAATTTTTTGCTCTATTTTACCGCCGCAAACCGGGCACTTCGCCGGCATGTGGAATTTACGCTCCTTGCCGGTTCGCAATCTTTTGATTACCTCCACCACTTCCGGAATAACATCGCCGGCTTTTTGAATAACGACCGTGTCGCCAATCCGGATATCCAGCCGCTTGATTTGATCCATGTTGTGAAGCGTTGCCTTGGAGATCATCGAGCCGGCGACAAGCGTCGGCCGAAAAACGGCCACCGGCGTCAGCACCCCCGTCCGGCCGACATTAACAAAAATATCGCGGACAATGGTCGTCGCCTTCTCCGGCGGATATTTAAAAGCAGCGATTCCCCGCGGCGCTTTGCCGACCACCCCCGCCCGCTCAAGAAACGAAAGTTCGTCAACCGAGACGACCACACCGTCGATATTGAAAGGCAGTCCTTCACGTTTTTTGAGAACGAGATCAATGAAAGCAAAAACTTCTTCAAGATTTTTGCACTTTTTTTCAAGTTCTCCCACTTTGAAACGAAACTTCTTCAGCCACTCATGTTTTTCTGAATGAAATAAGGGATCAGGTACCTTTAATTTAAAGGTACCTGATCCCTTTATTTGGGCGATATCATAAGCAAAAAAATCAAGCCGGCGCTTTGCCGTCAGCTTCGGATCAAGCTGGCGAACACTGCCGGCGGCGGCGTTTCTCGTATTGGCAAACTCCGGCAAACCAAGCTTTTTTTGCTTTTTGTTGATCTCCGCTAAAGTCTTTTTCGCCAGGAGCACTTCACCCCGGACTTCAAGCAGTTTTGGAAATGGGGGGCGAAGGACAAGCGGAATGGAATGAATTGTTTTGACATTTTCCGTAATGTCTTCGCCAATCATGCCGTCGCCCCGCGTCGCCCCTGACTCAAAAAAGCCGTCTTTATAAAGAAGGGTGACGGCCAAACCGTCAAATTTTAGTTCCGCGTAGTAAGTCGGTTTAGCAGACGGCAAAATTTTGGCAAGTCTTTTTTCCCAAGCCAGAAGCTCGTCTTTAGAAAAGGCGTCGTTAAGCGAAAGCATCGGCACGGCGTGCTTTAGTTTTTTAAATTTAGCCAGAGCTTTGCCGCCGACTCTGGCCGTCGGAGAATAAGGACTTTGAAATTCCGGGTATTTTTCCTCAAGGTCGCGGAGTTCGCGAGTAAGTGAAGAGTAAACTTCATCCGTCACGCTCGGATCATTCAAGACATGATACCGGTAACGCAAATCTTCAATTTCTTCCCTGAGCTTCTCTATTCTTTTTTTAATTTCACTTTTTTCCATAAAAATAGATCTGTAAAAAAAACAAGGTCAGGTGCCTTTTTCCTTGTTTGACAAGGCCTTAATAAAGCCGGGTCTTGTCATCAGAAAAAAGTTAAAGAGGCTGAGAACCGCCAACGCCGATACCGGGGCAATCGAAAGGACAGTTTGCTGTATTCTCACCAGCGCCAGCATCGCAAATACTATTGTTATTACACGCGATGACTCCGCCGCCGCCGCCGACACCGCCGCCCGTGACCGCGTTGGTGTAAGTGACGCGAACCGCCCGCTCAATCGTTTTGGGATTAGAAGTGATCTCGCTACAGGGAACATTGTACCCCCGCGATTCGATCCGGGTACAACCCGCGGCACAGGCCGTCGTCGTCTCTATGAAATTCTTATCAACAGTGATAAAAGCGCATTGATTGTTGTCGTTTAAAGGAAGTTTATATGGACTAGACACAGTAAAAGACGAAATAAGAAGTACACCGCCACAACTGAGAGAAGAAGCGATGATTGGATTATTCGGCTGTCCAAAAGCGCCCTGCACTCGGTCATGATAAAGCGCGCACTCGGCCCCGGTATCCGCGGCAAAAAAGGCGATATTGCCCTCCCGCGCTTCCGCCGAGAGCACGATCTCGCCAAAAGAAATAGAGGAAATCCCAATCGCGATCGCCAAAATGATGCTCGCGATAAGCACTGTGTAGAGAACAACGAATCCTTTTTTGTTTGTCTTTAACAACATAATTATTGAGTCCAATTAAAAAGATTTTCGCTAGCCGAGACGCGTCTTTGCGCGCCGCCTTGATTCCAGAAAATAGTCGAGATAACTTTGGCCTCCGCCCCGGAAGAAAAATTATTGTCGACAACAATTAGACTATAGAAAATTGATTCCTCACCTAGACTAATAGTTGGGCGATAAAAACCCGGGTCATTACCGGAACTTGTGTAAAAAAGCTGGCAGCCTCCCGCATTGGCACAACCAGAAACACCAAGATCTACTGGGTCGATTGTACAACCACCGCCGCAAGGTCCGATATCAGAAAGAAATTCAGTCCAATCGTTCGAACCAAGAATTGCGTTATCTCGGATATTCCTGACAAGTTCCACGCCCTCCTGCGCCAAATAAGAGGCGGTGATTTTGTTTTTGGCAAAATTAGTATTGGCCACACCACTGGCGGTCACGGAGATAAGCGCCACCACCGAAGCCGAAAAAATCGCAAGCGCCACGAGCGTCTCGATCAGCGTAAAACCAAAACTAGAAGCAAATTTTTTCTTAAATTTTGAATAATATTTTTTCATATATACTATGAATCCGTTGCCCTTTGACTAACCGTTGTTTGAATATTAAACGGCGTGACCACATTTTGCCGCGGATCAACAATTTCGCCAGCCAAGCGAATCAGCACTCTTGGTTGAACCCCTTGTGCCGCACCGCTCACCACAAAACCTGACTTGGAAAAATTAATTTTTATTTCTGGCACAGTCATAACAAAGTAAGGATCACTGGGGCTCATTTCTTTTGTTTTCTTTTCAATCCTTTGATTAACCTGATCGATGTAATAAACAACGAAATCGTCATCGGCTGGATCAGCCGTACTTTCGCTTGCCAAAAAAGAGATGGTGTTTATAGAAGACGAACAATCAGTTGGCGTAAGAGATCCTTCCGAAACGCCGATTGACGCGCCACAATCATAACCATGACCGGTCCGGATGCTTCGCGACATGTCTTCCATGACAAAATGAAGATTATCAATAATAGTGCGGAGATTCTCGGTTTTCCGGAAAATCGTATTGGAATTGAGCACCGCCCCGGTGCCGATGACCATGATAATCGAAAAAAGCGTCGTCGCGATCATGACTTCGATTAAAGTAAACCCTTTGTTTTGAAAAATTTTTCTCATGGCACGTTTTCAACGCTAATTTGCCCGATTCGATGAATCACGATCTTTTTTTGTTTGCCCTTGGGCGAAGAAATATAAATTTCGGCTTGATCAACTATTATTCCGTCAGCCAAAATTGCCGCGGAAAGATTAGGACGGGTGAAACTTATATCGAGATTAGTAATATTGGTAACCAATCCTTCATTTGCTTGGAGATCAGCAATTTGGTAACCAGCTTGAAGCGCAGTTTCCTCTAATCCTTCATCGAAACCACAAGATCCGGTGCCATTATATTTTTTATAATTCGATGAATTAGGACTATCCAAATCGACAAAATAACAAAAGGGGTTGCCTTTCTCAAAATGAATGCCGTAGGTCGGCACCCACTTTGGATTAAATCCGAGCGCGATGGCTTGAAGATTTGGCGCTGGCAAGCGGCCCAAGCTCCCCGCGGTTTGGGCTTTTTTCACAAACATGGCAATCTGCTGGGAAAGATTGGAAAGAGCGATGGACTCGTTGAAACCTTGGAAATTAAAAAGCGCCACGGTGACCAAAATCGAAAAAATTGTGATAACCACAATTAATTCGATAATGGTAAAACCTTTTTGAAGAGAAGTTTTGAAGGTGATCATATTGCAAAAATGGCAAACAGCCAGGAAAAATCAAGAGAGAAAACAAAAGCCAGAATGGCCCCTGAAACAAGAAACGGGGCAAAAGGAATACTACTCTTCATTCTAAACTTTTGTCGCCTTGTGAGCAATAAAATAACGGCTATAAACGCCCCGATCCAGAAGGCAAGCAGGATCGCCACCAACCCGCCCTGAAGCCCTAGAAACCAGCCCAAAGCAAGCGCGATCTTGGCATCGCCAAAGCCCATTAATCGGCCTTTGGACCCAAAGAAAAGGAGTGAAAAAGGCAAAGCGAGAATTGGGCCGGCCAAAAATCTTGACCAAGAAAAATCAAAAAAGAGTGAGAGGAAAGCGAGAGCTATCGCGGCATAGACAATGTTGGGAATTTCTTGATCATAAAAGTCGCGGACGGCAACGACAATAAGAAGAGAGAAAAATGCAAGCGCCAACAAAATCTCAAAAACATTCGTGGCGGCAAAGCTGTATTTCCAAAAAACGAGAACAAAAAGAAGGCCTGTCAGTGTTTCAACAATCGGATACTGCCAGGAAATCGGCGCCCTGCAGTGGCGGCATCTTCCTCTTTGAAAAAAGAAACTTAAAATCGGAATGAGTTCAAACCAAAGAAGCGGTGCGAAACATTTCGGGCAACGTGACCGGCCATTTACACTTTCCTTCCCTCCCCGAGCAATGACAACGTTTAAAAAACTGCCGATGATCGCGCCAAAGACAAAAACGAGGAGGTAATAAAAAATCATTAAATTTATTGTTCAACCAAAGATATCATGGGATTAAAAACTGAAATTAATTTAGATGACTGGTGAAAACTGAGCTCCAGAGCAAACGCCGTCAGTGACTCCTGTTTTGTTGCCAGCAAAACCAGTCGAATCAACACACCAAGAAGTTTTATCGGGTAAAACTATTGCGTAGCCCCATTGCGATTTGCTTACACTACAGACTGGAACTTTAGTTGAACCCGATCTTGATTTAATAGAGGTTATTAATTTATCAGATTGAACATCCGTGCTGTCACAAAATTTTTCATAGCTTCCATATTGATCATAAACAAGCTCCGCTTGTGCCCGCAAATTCGCCATCTCCGCTTTAATGGCCGCAATCGTGCCGCGCGTTCTGGCACCGCCAAGACTTACCAAAACAATACTTGAAAGAATGCCGATAATCGCCACCACAACGAGCAATTCAATGAGGGTAAAACCTAGATTATATTTTTTGTTGTAATTTGTCATACTATTTTACAAAACTATCAATAAATAGCGCCGAAGACAAAAACTAAAATATAAGGAGGTATTATGCTTTATGATAATAGATACAGAAAAAATTAATTTTATACTTTAGTTACAAGTAGTACCGGTAGCACCTTGTGAACCAGAGGCGCCGCCAGAATCAACACACCAGGTGCCACTGTTGCCTGGTAATTGAACATTCAATGCCCAAGCCTGTTCTTTACAGTTATCAGAAGTAAAATCAGCGCCAGTAACCTTGTGACCACCAATAGTAGCTCCACGGTTTCCAATTGAGTTAACAAGAGCTGTGGCATCATCACTTGGCCCACACTCGTATTGACCACCAAGTAAATCATAATCTAATTCCATCTGAGCTCTCAAGTTCGCCATCTCCGCTTTAATGGCTGCAACCGTACCACGCGTTCTGGCCCCGCCCAAGGAAACTAAAACGATACTTGAAAGAATGCCGATAATCGCGACCACAACAAGTAATTCGATAAGCGTAAAACCCAGATTATACTTTCCGCTAATTTTTTTGCTGTAACTTTTCATACTAAAAATATTTAAATTAATTAATAAATTTCTTACTAAATTCTTACTAACATAGTAACACTACGCAATCCCACCGGCAATGTTATAAATCGGCACCAAAACGGAAGTAAGCAAAATCCCGACCGCCAGACCCAAGAAAACGATAAGAAACGGCTCAATGAGGCCGACCAAGGTATCGACCGTGTCGTTGACTTCCCGCTTATAAAACTCGGCCAAAGTCTTTAAAATCGCGCCAAGACTGCCCGTTTCCTCCCCTATGGCAATGATCTGAGTCATGATCGGCGGCACTTCTTCGGCCTTGCCGAAAGCGGCGGCCACCGATGAACCGGCTTTGACCGAAGCCACGGCGCCTTTCAAAATGTTTTGGTAAACCTTGTTACCGACGACATCGCCGGCAATTTCAAGCGCACGGACAATGGAAATGCCGGAGGCGAGCATGGTGTTTAAATTGTCGGCAATCCGGGAAAGATAGAGTTTGCGGTAAAGCTCGCCGAAAGCCGGCAAGCGGATTTTGATGCCGTCAAGATAATGCCTCCCCGATTCGCTCCGGGAATAGCGCCAGAGATAAAGCACCAGCACGCCGAAAAGAATCAGCAGGAAGACGCCGTAATTAACCAAGAAGGTGCTGATGCCAAGAATAATTTTTGTGAAAAAAGGAATCGTCTGACCGGATTCAACAATAATTTCGCCGAGCCGAGGAATAACCATCGTAAACATTAAAATCATGACGGCAAAAAAAGTGACGACGACAAAGGCCGGATAAATCAAAGCGTTCCGGGTGCGGCTTGTGAGCGCGTATTGGCGTTCCAAATATTCCGCCAAGTAAAGAAAAGTTTGGGAGAGCTTGCCAGTTTCTTCGCCGGCCTTGACCATGTTGACGTAAAAATCCGAAAAAACATCCGGGTGCTTGGCAAGGGCCTCGGAAATAGAAAAGCCAGCTTGAAGATCGCCCGCCACCGTGTTTAGTTTTCTTCCCAAAAGCGGATTTTCACTGCTGGCCGCCAGAAGCGTGAAAGCCCGCAGGGCGCTGATTTCCGCGCCAAAAAGGGTGGAGATTTGCCGCGACAAAATCACGACATCCCGCAGTTTTACCTTTTCAAAAAAAGCCATCTGAAGAAACGGCTTTTTCTCTTCTTCCGATTCAATGGAAACGATAACGAGACCGCGCTGCTGAAGAGCGCTGATCGCCAAGTCTTTATTGACTGCTTCGATACTGCCCTTTTTGACAGCCCCGGCCTGATCAACCGATTTGTATTTAAAAAGCATAATTAAAGAAGGCGTTCGAGCGCTTTGGGATTAATGGCGACCTGCCGGGCCGCTTCAATGGAAATTTCGCCGCGGCGGATCAGTTCCGCAAGACTTCGGTTAAGATCAATCATGCCAAGTTCCGAGCCGGTTTCAATTAAAATATCGATTTCATGGGTTCGTTTCTCGCGAATCAAATTGGAGACGGCTGGCGTGTTGATGAGAAGCTCAAAAACCGGAATGAGGCCGCCGGCAATACGGGGCACCAGCCGCTGGGAAAATATGCCGATCAAGCCGTTAGCCAGCTGGGCCCGGATTTGGTCTTGCTGACCGACTTCAAAAGAATCGACAATCCGGTCGATCGTCTGCGAAGCGTTGTTGGTATGAAGAGTGGAGAAAACCAAGTGGCCTGTCTCAGCGGCCGTCACGGCGGCCGCCATTGTTTGGTGAGTCCGCATTTCGCCGATCATAATCACGTCGACATCTTGGCGGAAAGCCGCGGTGAGAGCGTGGTCAAAATCACGAGTATCAATCCCGACTTCCCGCTGATCAATGATCGATTGCTTCGCCTCGAAAATGTATTCAATCGGATCTTCAATGGTGATAATATGCTCGGCCCTTTCTTTGTTGATAAGGTCAATTATCGCGGCTAGGGTTGTCGATTTGCCGCTGCCGACAGGCCCGACAATAAGAAAGAAGCCTTGCTGGCGACGAGCAAATGTTTCAAGCACTTGCGGCAAATTAAGCTCGGCCAGACTCCGAACCTTTGGAATAACCCGAAGGGCGACGCCGATTTTTCCTTTTTGGAAAAAGGCATTGCCCCGAAGGCGGGCCTGATTTTTAAAATCATAAGCGAAATCAATTTCTTGTTCTTCGCGAAAGCGGTCAACCCGTGGCTTGTCGAGAAGGATATTGAGGAAACCCAAGACGTCTTCATTCTTTAAAACGGGCTGTTTAACAATGGCAATCAACTGATTAGCAACGCGAATAACCGGCGCGCGATCGGTGGCCAAATGCAAATCAGAAGCGTTCTCCTGTAGCGTAATCGTAATTAATTCTTCAAGCAGTTTTTGGTAATCCATGCTTTTAGTATACTAGAAAACTTCGAGACCGTAGACCTCGGCCATGGGGATTTGGCCGTTTACCGCTTTGAGCAGGGCGTCTTCTTTGAGGGTGAGCATCCCCTGGGCCCGGGCCGCCTTATAAATTTCGGACTCAACCGGATTTTTCAAAATAACATCCGCCATCGTTTTATCAACCTTAAACATTTCGTAAATCGCCGAGCGGCCTTTCGTGCCTTCAGGGCAACCCGCTGACGACACCGTCTCATAGACTGTTTCCGGGAGTTTAATTTCTTTGCGAACAGCCGGCGGCAGATCGGCAAATTGGCTTTCAAAAGTTTCGACTAAACTCTTCGGTGTGGGGATGGCTTTTTTCGATTCAGGACAAGTCGCCTGAACCAGACGCTGGGCCACGGTTAAAATAAGAGTTGGCGCGATGAGATACGGATCAATGCCCATATCAACTAAACGCGGGACAACGCCCAAAGAGGTATTGGTGTGAAGCGTCGAGAAAACCAAGTGGCCGGTGAGAGCCGCCTGAATGGCCAGTGTCGCGGTTTCTTTGTCGCGAATTTCACCGACCATAATGATATCGGGATCTTGCCGTAAAATACTGCGAAGACCGGCAGCAAAAGTGTAGCCGATTTCCGGCATGACTTGCGATTGATTAACGCCCGGGATGCTGTATTCAACCGGGTCTTCGAGCGAAACGACATTGTTGGTTTCCCGGTCAAGTTCTTTCAACATGGCATAAAGCGTCGTCGTTTTACCGGAGCCGGTGGGTCCCGTCAAAAGGATCAGGCCGTAAGGCTTGTCGATGGCTTCTTTGATCAAAGTAAGATTTTTTTCCGTCATTCCTAAATCAGTTAAAGACCGGATGCCCCGCTCAACATCGAGAATACGCAAAACAACTTTCTCGCCATAAACGCTCGGAAACGAAGAAACGCGGAAATCAACTTTGCGGCCGGCAACACGAGCGGAGAAACTTCCATCTTGCGGTTTTCTTTTCTCATCAAGCCGAAGTTTTGCCAAAATTTTGACCCGCGCCACAATGCTCGCAAAAACGTTTAGCGGCAAGGTGAGGGTGGTGTGAAGCACGCCATCAACCCGATATCGGACTTTAACTTTATCGCCAATGTTTTCGATATGAATATCCGACGCGCCGCCTTCCACCGCATTGTTGATAATAACATCAACAATTTTAATGATTGGCGCTTCTTCAACAATTTTCTCCTCGCCTTTCGCCGGGAGCGATATTTCCTTA
>DATEUR010000018.1:0-5113 GCA_035583565.1 Minisyncoccota bacterium
GGTAGCCGCGCTTATCGCGTCGTTTGTTTTTTTAGGTTGGTTGACCATATACCTTTAAGTATACCAAAAATAGCCTCTTTTTCTACTTAATATCTAGAAAAGATTGAAGAGTTTGGCCACAAAAAGGGCGTAAAGGAGAAGGTAAAAAGAGCCCTCCCAAAGGTGAATCCGGCGAGAAATGCCGGAAATGACAAAAAGAAGCGTCGCCGCAATCATCGTCGGCAGACCGAGAAGAAAGGTTGGTTCGTCAAAACGAATATCTTTGATAAGAGCCGGGATGCCGATAACAATTAAAGCGTTAAAAACATTGGAGCCGAAGATGTTACCGATGGCTACTTCCGATTTTTTCTGCAAAGCCGCCTTGGCAGAAACAATAAGTTCGGGCAAAGAAGTGCCCAAAGCGACGGCGCTGATAGTGATAACACCAGTAGCGATGTTTAAAAGTTTAGAAAGTTCGATAACAGCGTCAATTAAGTATTTCGCGCCAATAACAAGACCCAAGAGACCGAACCCAAGCCAAATAAAATCCATTACTACAAGTTTTGGCTTCTCAATCAGTTCTTTATCGATTAAATGCGCGCGTCGCTCCCTACGGCTCGGAAGTTTTTTGCCATGAAGTTCGTGCTCTCCTTCCTCTTTGTGAAAAATCGTGTAAAGCAGATAAATTCCGTAAGCCAGGAGCAAAAGAATCGCTTCCGAAAAATTAATAACACCATCCCAAGCCGTGCCGAGAAAGATCACTGTGTTGATGGCAAGGAGCGGTAAATCAAGATCGATCAAATTTTTTGTGACGACAAGCCGACGGCCAAGAACCGCGGCAAAACCGACAATTAAAAGAATATTGGCAATATTGGAACCAACAACGTTGGCGGCAACGATTTCCGTTGCGTCCTTAAAGGTGGCGGCTAGAGAGGAGATTAATTCTGGAAAAGAAGTACCAATGCCGACAATAGTGACGCCAATAATAAAAGGCGAGAGACCCGCCGCCAGTCCGATTTTTTCCGCACTTTTCAAGAACCAGTCGGCGCCCTTGACGAGGGCGGCCATGGAAGCAATAAAAACTAAAATCCAAAAAATCGCCATTTTATTGTTTACCCGCTTCTAGAGCAGTAATTTTCTTTTTTAATTCCTCAATTTTTTGATTATCTTTTGCGGCCCCTTCTTTTAAATTTTTGACGGCCTCTTGATGAAGTAAGACACTCTTCTCAAGCGCGTCTCCCAATCTAATCTGATTTTCTGTCCCAATTTCTCCACTCACCCCCTTTACATAAATTATCGCCTCACCCGGACGAGCTCCGCTTGGATGAAATCCCGCGTGTGGTGTCTCGTAGGCGATTTTATTCATCTTTTCTTCTAGTTTTTTTGCATAGTCTTCATCTTTTCTCTTTTTAGCATCATGGAAAAGTATTTCCAAATGGTTATAATCATTTGTTTCACTGACAAGTTCCCAAGAATTACCACCAGTTTCGCTGTAGAGTGAAGACTTTTTAATTAACTTATCGCCGATATCCTTCAATTCATCTTTCGCCTTCTCATTTCTTTCAAGTCGAAAAGATATCGTCTCTAATTCTTTTTCTTTTCTTTTAACTTCAAAACCTAAATCAGCCAGCTCTACTCTTGTTTTCTTCAACTCTTCTAAAAATTTCTCACCCCCTTCAACGGCGACTGCGCCGGCTTGGGCTAAGATGACTTCTTTTTTTGGCATTGATTCCATTCCTATAGTGTTTAAAAATTAATTTTATAATTTATAATCTCCAAGCTAAGTATACATTAAGCCACCTTAATTAACACGTCCCAACCCTCCTGCTTTTAGTTTATGAAGCGTAAATCCGGGTCGCCCCGCCGCTCTGAATGCGGTAATCTCGTATTTACCACCTGTAATAAGGCTGTTAAGAGATTCCAACAGCGCCGTCTTCCGCGCATTTACCTCTCCATTATTTCCGTTTTTTACTTCGGTCGGCCAAATGCGCGCATAACCACCTTCAGCAAGTAACGCATCGATATTTTGAAAAAGATTTCTTATTTCATTGGGATTTTCAAGATAAGCCGGCACAGAATACTCTGCCCAGATTTCATCAACGCTTTTAATATCACGTTCTCGCAACACATCTGGCAAATTTTTATTGGCGGCGCTTATGGGCACAACTGGGTCAGCCTCTGGCTCTGTCTCGCTTATAAACGGATCAATATTCAAGATTTCATGAGGCGAAATATTATTTTTTTTCAATTCTTCCTTGAGTCGGGCCCTGCCTCCTCCTAAAAGGAGGATGATTTTACCATCGAGAATTTCTTTTGCGAACACGCGCGTAGATTCGGTATTATAGGGAAAAAACAAGGTATTCCAATAAGTTTCTCGCTTCGCGGCTCCCTGACCGGGTTGGATTTCAAAAAATTTTCGCCTTCTTTGCGTTTTCTCAAACGCCGATTCGTCTTTGGGGTGTGCTACTCTTGCGGCACGATGAGTGCCAATAGATCGTTCAATAGATTCAAGAATATCTTTGGCATCAGTCATGGAAATTGGTTTCGGTGTGGATTCATACCGCGCCTCCTTCATCGTTTTTGAAATAAGTTCGAGCACTGTTGGAGACAAATCTTTTTCATGAGCACGATAAGGGTCAAAAAACATCCCTTGGCCACTTTCTTTTCTGATAATACTTGTTATTAAATTGCTTGTCCGACTAAGATATGCTGTCCGTGATTCATCCTTCATGCGATCCAGTTTTTCCTTCTCGTTTTTATTTCCAAATCTTTCTAAATTTTCCATAAAGATAGTATTGGCATAATGCTTGAATTTTAGCTCTCAAGCGCCCGTTCCCAGGCGGCGATTTCCTCGTCAATCTTTTCACCAATCGCCTTTTCAATTTCACCTTTTTCTTTTTTGACCCGCGCGGGTTTGGTGGCTTCCGGCGCTTTTGCCGCTACCGCCGGCAATTCTTCTTTTTCAACTGGCGGCGGGGCCGGCGTCAGTTTTTCCGCGATAATACCCGCCTCGGCGGTTACGACGGCGGCCGCCTTTTCGGCCGCTTCGGTTTCCGCTTGCACCAGCTCTTCTTTGGCCCGCTGGACAGCGAGTAATTGCGCCGGGTCGCTGGTGATAATCTGGTCTTCGGTGTAAGAAGCAATGATCTTGATCGCGACGTGCTTAAGGCCGGCAAAGAAAATACCTTCCCCGATGTTTGATTCGAGAAGCAGATACTTTTCTTCATCGGTCAAATTAAAGGTCTGCTGGAGAAGGTCAAGCGCTGACGGTGCTTGTTTCAAAAGAAGCTGCATTGAAGAGTTAGTAACGATCGGCACACCATAAGGGCTTCGCATGAAATCGCCGACATCCTGCGTAATGGTGGCCAAGCCAAGGTAATATTTTCGGCCGCGCTTGGCGAGACTATAGAGGAAGCTTGCGGTATCTTCCGATTTCATCATCCACCAGGCCTCGTCAACCACAAGGAGGCGCTTTTGGATTTTTTTCCTGACCGCCGTCCAAATGAAGTGAGTGATGATATACATCGCCACCGGTTTCAACTCATCCTCCATATCGCGAATGGAAAAAACCACCAGTTTTTTATCAATGTCGACATTAGTCGGCTGATTGATAAAAGTCGACCAAGTGCCTTTGGTATATTTTTTCAGTTTCTCGACGACTGTCTCCGCTCCCTCCATGCCGGTGAGTACCATTTCAAAATCAGACAAAAGCGGCGGCTCAAGATTGGCAAAATCAGGCGATTCCGGGGTGATGTCTTTGAGGGCATAAGTTTCGGCGATGGCCCGGTCGACAATCGAGTCTTCAGCTGGTGAAAGGCCGCCAAGCATTAACCGAAAGAGACCGACCAGGTTGATAATATTGGAACGCAGGACATCAGCCGGAGTTTCATCTTTGCCGACCGGCGGCAGATCGAAAGGATTGATGTGGTGGGGTGAAGAAAGAGAGACGTTGAAATAGCGGCCGCCAACGGCTTCCGCCAGGAATTCGTATTCCCGCTCCGGGTCGATAATCAAAACATTTGTGTCAAACATGAGCGTGCGGAGAATCTCGAGTTTGGTGGCGTAACTTTTACCCGATCCAGATTTAGCGAAAATCACACTGTTATAGTTCTCGAGCGAAAAACGATCAAAGATAACCAAGCTTGAATTGTGCCGGTTAACGCCGTAAAGGATTCCTTTTTCAGAAGTAAGGTCAAAAGAAACGAAAGGAAAAATGGAAGAAAGCGGCTCGGTGTTTAATTTTGAGCGGACGGAAAGAAGATCGCTGCCCAAAGGAACGGTGCTTTTAAAACCTTCTTCTTGCTGAAAAAGAGCGGGCTTAACGTAAATAAGCCGTGATTCAAGAATTGATTTAATTTCATTTTCGACTTTCGTGAGCTCCAGCTCGTTATCGGCGTAAACCGTAATGTAAAGGCCAACCTCGAACATTTTTTGCTGGGCCTGCTGAAGCTCGTCGCGGAGCCGCTCGAGGTCTTGCCAAGCGGTGTCAAGCACCGGATCACGGACAATCCCCCGCGCCGTCCGTTCATTGATTTGACTTTGGACCTCGGCGACTTTTTTCTGGAATTGACGGAGGATCCGCACGGTGTCAATCGGGTGGATAAAAATACCGACATCGAAAATCTTGTCGAGATTGATAATCGGTGTAAACCAATTGTCGGTAAGATAGCGCGGATAGGAAATGACAAAATAAGTTCGGGCAATTTTATCGCCCAAATTGATGGTCTTAGTAGAAAGTTTCAGCGCCGAAGGCGCGATGACGTCTTGGAGCTCCATCTGGCCGGTCGCGTAAATTTCTTCCGGCAAAACCGGCACGATTTCCGGGCCTTTCAGTTTCTTTACTTTTGGTTTTAGAAAATCAAATATTGCCATAAAATTTAACCAAGTTTAATTTGGCCAGTGATCTCGCCGGGGTTAAAAGTGCGGTAATAAAGCTCAACAAGCTCGTCGGTGCCGAGCCGCGCGGAACGAAGTCCTAATCGGCCAAGGCCGCCCTCGGCCACCGCCACCCGCTCGTCAAGTTGACTCGCTTTTTCTTCAAAGGCCACCTCTTCCGCTCTCTTTTCCTCCTTTTTAGGGCGAAAGGCTTTGATAATGTCTTGGAGCGGACCGACGCCGCCGGCGGCCGCGGGGG
>DATEUR010000019.1:0-9892 GCA_035583565.1 Minisyncoccota bacterium
GCCCAATAAGACTCCGGAAAGAAGCGCCTGGTCCTCGAAAGGCAGGACCCGGCCTATTTTTTTTTCAAATGTTTCGCGAAAGCTAAAAAGCCACCGCTTTAAGAAAAAACCTCTGCCGCGATCTTTTAACTCAATTACCGGATAACCAACGCGGTAATGAATACCGCGTTTGGCTAAATAATTTTTGTAATCAAAAATCCGCCCCAATTCAGTTTCAAAATTTTCCGGTTTTTTCAAAATGCCGGTGACGGTCAGTAGATCACCGTAGTGATATTCCGGAAAAACTTCAGTCGAAAGTAAAACCCGGGTTTTCGGATCAATTGTTTCAAGAGTGAGTAAGGTGTTGTTGATTCTCCGGTCAGGAATATCCTTCACCAACCCTTTAAGAGTTATCTTTTGGCCGACAAAATCCTCAAGCGGTGGAGCGTCTTTGATAAACTGAAGTCGCCAAAAAATCGCAAAAATGAAAAGAAAAAGAAGCGCTGTGTAAAGAAAAATTTTTCGTTCTTTGAAAAAGAAGCTCAAAACAAAAAAACCAAAACCGAGAAGTAAAAAAAGAAAAAGCAAAGCAAAATTCATTTTAAAATTTTACCGAGGTCGGGCCTCGGCTTGGTATGGTGCCGCGGGGGAGATTTGAACTCCCAATCTCTTGCGAGAACTGCGCCCTGAACGCAGCGTGTCTACCAATTTCACCACCGCGGCATCTATCTATCGAGGTTCAACCTCGATAGTGGCTCCACTCTTCGATAATATGCTTTTCATCGGCCGCATCAAGGGCTTTGCGAAAGCGCGCGCCGGACTGGCCGCGAACCCGCTTTTCGCATTCGATCCAAGTTTTATGGGTCATTATTTTTCCATTAACCATACTAACATAAGAATAGGCGCTCTTATGACTTCGCTTAGTCATTGGTTTTTTTGTTCTGGTCAGGTCAAATTCTTCGCCGGCGGGGAAGATTTTCTTGTAGTCCCCAAAAGTGCCGGCAAAGAGTTCCATTGGTCGATTTAGCGCAAAACTGGTCGCGATTAAATCCACGCGCTCGTTTAAGATGACGCCTTGGTGGGAAGACACTTTCTGCCATTTAATTTTATTTAATTTCTCCACTTTCTCAAGAAGATCAAAAATCTTCTCCCAGCGATCGCGATTTTTAACATTTTCCTTGGTTTTCGTCTGCCAATTATTTTTTACCCAATTAGTAAGCGATTGAATGCCTAAAAGAAGATAGCTTGAATCAGTGTAAAAAGTGACTTCCGCGCCTTTCGTCTCGCGACGCATGAGAAAAGAAAGAGCCGCAATAAGAGCTTGCATCTCCATCTGATTATTAGTCACTTCCTCTTCCTTTCCTCCTATTTCAAAAACAAAATCATCGATGAGTATCGCCGCCCCGAAACCGCCCGGCCCCGGATTGCCGCGCGAACTACCATCAGTAAAAACAAAAATCCGTTTCATAGAAATTTTTCGATGCGGAGGCGAAGGCGGCCGCGCCAATCTTTTTCAATACTCGCCAAAATACTCTGTGGCGAGGAAAAATTATCCCGTTTTTCGAAAAAACTGACCGCTTCCACATTTTCTCCGCCATCTTCAAGTGTCATCGAGAGATGATTTTGATTTTGGCCGAAGCGACGGGTTTTTGTCACCAAAAGATTTTCAAAAAGAAAAATAGGTCTCGGGAACGAATTGCCAAATGGCCGCAAACAATCAATGATGCGGAAATTCTCCAAGTTTACATCAGCAAGATTAAAAATACCGTCGCTGATTTCTTTATCTTCAGTATTGGGAGCGACGTCTCCTTTCGACTCATCAAAAGCCGACTCGAGTTTGGCCTCAAGAAAATGCACCTGATCGCTAGTGGCAACAAAGCCACCTGCCAGCGAGTGGCCGCCAAAAGAAACGAGGGTTTCCGGCGCGGTTCGCTTCATTAAATCAACTAAATCAAGTTTCGGCGATCGGCAAGATCCTTTGATAAGTTCACCGACCCTCGTCCAGACAAAAGCTGGCCGGGTGTACTCTTCGGAAATTTTCGCAGCAACAAGACCTAAAATACCGAGATTCCAGTCAGGATCGCCGAGAACAATAACATTTCCGAGATCCCTTTCTCGGAGCCGTTTGTTAGCCTCTCTCATCGTCTGCGCCACTAAAGTCTTCCGTTCTTTATTTGTGTTTTCCAGAATTTTCACAAGTTCATTGGCGCGGGATATGTCTTTCGTCGAGAGTGTTTCAAAAACAAGAGCGGAAGAAAGAATCCGCGAAACAGAATTTAAGCGCGGCACGATCGAAAAAGTCACATCTTCCTCCCCGATCCTCCGCAAGCGAAGAAGATTGATAATTTGCAGGAGACCGGGCCGACGGGTTCGGCTAAGTACTTTCATTCCAAAATAAACAAGGACGCGGTTCTCGCCCCGAAGCGGCACCTGATCGGCAAGAGTGGCGAGCGCTACTAAATCAAGAAGCCATTTTTCCTGGCCATTGGGAATTGGCAAAAGAGTGATGAGCGCGCAAACGAGTTTAAAAGCCACCCCCGCGCCGCAGAGCATTTTTTCCGGATAAATACAGCTCGGTTGTTTGGGATTAATCACCGCGCATCGAGGCATTACTTCCGGCGGCAGGTGATGGTCGGTCACGATAACGTCTAAACCTAACCCTTTGGCAAATTCAACTTCATTGTAATTGGCAATACCGCAATCAACGGTGACGAGAAGATTTGCTCCGCCTTCGGCAATTTTTACGATCGCTTCTTTTGTCAAACCATAGCCTTCAATCCGCTCCGGCACATAGACCAAAAAATTCGAAAAACCTAGACAGTGAAAATAGTCAGCCAAAACCGCCGCGGCCGCGGTGCCATCGCAATCATAATCGGCAAAAATCGCGATCCTTTCGTTCCCCTTCACGGCCACGGTAATCCTCGACACAACTTCCTTCATTCCTTTCAAGAGAAACGGGTTATGGAGACCCTGTTCATAAGAGGGGTTGAAAAAAGTCAAAGCATCGTTTTCTTCTCTCACCCCGCGTTGCCAAAGAATATTTCGCAAAAGCGCTGACTTGCCGCGCAAAAATTCGAGAGGAGCGCGCTTCATCGATTAAATCCCCGGCAATGGCGCCCCGGCCGTGAGTAAACCGATTTTCACTAAATATGATTCAAGAAGGGCGTTCCGGGAATTTCGGCCGAAGAAGCCGTCCACCGTCAGGAAATTATCGCGCTGAAAAGAAATAACCGCGTTCACCAAAGGCGAAGACCAGGTAGCGCTCGTAGAATAATCGCTTGCGGCGTATTTCAAGAAGAAAAGAAGTTTGGCCGCCACTTTCGCGCTGGCACTATCAGCTAATGTTGAACCGGGTCTGATTGTTTCTGTTCGGGAAAGAAGCGGGCCGACAAAACTGTAGATTTCCGCGGCCGTGCCACAGCCATCACCGACCGGCACCGGATACTCTCCGGCAGCGCAACCGGTTACTGGCGGCTCACCGCCAAGACAGGCAAGGTAGTCTGCGTTGAGAGCGGCGGTCGTTAGAGGGCCAACGATCCGATCTGGTTTCAGGCCATTTCTGTATTGGTATTCCCAAACGGCATCGAGGGTTAGGCCACCATAAAACCCATCGACTGCTAATTTGGCTAGAGATTTACCGAGGATACTTGGATATGTCGCCGTTGTTGGTAAGGGAGTATAGGCGTTCACTGTTTCTTGTAAATTCTTTATGTTGTCTTTTAGCCACGGCTTTATTTTATGAACACCCGGGGTTAGATAATTTTCTCTTCCGGCGCCGTAAAGAGCATAAAGCGGGCACTGGCCAGCTGGCGGCACATCCGCCTCGGAATTATCACTGGCACTCGTACAACCCGGGTCTACCGGGTAATCGATTTTGTTGTCATTGTCGTTGTCTTTGTCGTCATCACATTCAGGTTTGGCGACTACTACTCCCGGCAAACAGGTGTAAATTCTATCCTTCGGATCAAAGCCGCAGACCTGATTAAGATTTTCACAATTTGTTCGCTGGATCGTTTGGCTGGCCGTATCGCACCAAATCACTTCGTCATCATCACAGCGGCCGGCGACAGTTTCATTGCCGCAACCAGCCGGTGGAGTTGTTTTTAAAGTAAATTTAGCAGTAATCGTTTTGTTGCTGGTAAGACTAACATTGCATTTTTTGTCAGTCGTAATGCTAACGCAGCCCGTCCAATCAGCGCCGGTGAAAGTGGAATCTGCCGCCGGGGTAGCGGTCAAGGTTACGGCCGTATTGGCAACAAAAGATTTCGCGCAAGTATTGCCACAATCAATCCCGGCGGGACTGCTTTTAACAGTACCGGTGCCAGTTTTGGCAACAGTTAGAGTGTAGCTAATTGGTACTACCTCCACCCCAATACTCGCGGTTCGCCCACTGAAAGTGGCCGTACAGTTTTTCGCGGCAGTCATCGTTACAGTCGTGGTTGCCGCCGTGCCAGTACAATCGCCCGACCAGCCGGTGAAATTGTCTTGGGTCGTCGCGGTAAGAGTGACTTGGGTGTTATTCGCAAAACTTGTTGCGCAAACACCGCCGCAGTTTATTTTCGTGCCGTCAACGGGATTGCCTTTGTCGCTGGTGACGGTGCCTGTGCCCGATTTAGTAACCGTCAACACTCGTAAAACTTCAAAAGTTGCTGTTACGGTTTTGGCCGCGTTCATAGTGACATTGCATTTGTTGTCGACGGTGACACTATTACAACCAGACCAGTTGGTGAAAACATGAGCAAAAGATGGCGATGCCGTTAAAGTCACCGCCGTCCCTTGAAGATAATCTTGCGAGCAATCCGTGCCGCAATTAATACCGGAAGGGTTGCTTGTAACCGTTCCGCTACCCGAGCCTTGTTTATCAACGGTTAGAGTGTAGTTAACTAGCGCAATCTCTTCACCGTATTGGGCAAAACTGGTCCAAGTCACGGCGACGAGAGTGATGGCCAAGAAAAAAACTGGTAGAAATCTTAAAGCTCGCATAATAAATTGTTAGTTGTATAATTGTTAATTGATAATATTTTACCAAATAAACATAAATTAAAGAAATGGAAAACTGTATTTTTTGTAAAATCGCCAATAAATCCGCCCCCGCCCAAATTGTTTACGAAGACAACGATATTTTGGCCTTTCCCGACATCAACCCAGCGGCGCCAATTCATATTTTGGTCGTGCCCAAAGAGCATATTCAATCTATCGCCGATATGAATGGCAATCATACTGGTATTATTTCCAAAATCATTTTTACCGCTAAAAAAATCGCTGAAGAAAAAGGCTTAACTGGCTATAAACTCGTCTTTAACGTCGGCCGCGAGGGTGGGCAGATCATCGACCACCTTCACCTCCACCTCCTCGGCGGTTGGAAAAATAAGTCTACCGGCGAAGTTTAGCCTCGACCAAAGAAAGTCTTTTAGCCAAAGCCATAAATTCATCGTAATCAACTTTCTTTTTTAACGAAGACTTGAGAAAACCAATATCTATTTTAATGATTTCAATATTTTCCATCATCTGGCCGATCATCTCAGTATGGGATTCGAGAATTTTCGAATGAGCGTCAAGTTTTTTGCTATTGGCCGTAACTAGCTCCGCTACTCCCTTTAATCTTTCCTGGTGTTCCTCGCTTAAAGCGCTCATGTGTCGTCGCATGTCATCGTTGTAGGGTTTTAAAATTTTTGCGATTTCTTTTTTGTTCATTGTTGTTTTAATAATAGCACAATCTATTTTAAAGATTCAATGCCCGGTAGGGTGCCCTTGGCGAGATATTCAAGCGTCGCGCCACCGCCGGTCGAGACAAAAGTGAATTTTTTCTCAAGTTTTAGTTTTGAGATAAGCGCGACCGTATCGCCACCACCAATAATAGTTTTCTTTTTCTGTTTGGCTAGAAATTTCAAAATCGCTTCCGTACTGCCGCCAAAACCTTCTTCGTAAAGACCGAGGGGGCCGTTCCATAAAATAAATTTTGATTTTTTAATTAGATGTTCGAGGAGTTTGATTGAAGTCGGCCCAATATCAACGATTTTTTCATCTCGAGAAACTTCATTAATGGATTTAATTCCCGTGGAAGTTAAACTTCCACGGGCGGTTCGTTTGGTCACCACGACATCAACCGGAATAAAAACTTTTTGGGTATCGAGCAATTTTTTCAAACCAAAGTTTTTCTTGTCAGCAACCGACTGGCCGATTTCAAAGCCAATTTCTTTGAAAAAATTGTTGGCCAGCGCTCCGCCGACAAAAATAATGTCGGCTTTCTTGACGAATTTCTTCAAAAGATCAATTTTTGTCTCAAATTTCGCGCCACCGAGAATAAAAAGAAAAGGATGACTCGGCTTTAAAGCCGCGTTTAAATTTTTAATTTCCTGTTCAAATTGGAAGCCAAAATAATTTGGCAAAAGTTTCGGCAACTGGTAAACAGAGGCTTGTTTGCGGTGCGATACCGGAAAAGCCTCATTAATATAGATATCGCCTAGTTTCGCCAATTTTTTGGTAAAATTGAGATCGTTCTTTTCTTCGCCAGGATTTTTCCGGAGATTTTCAAGCAAAATCACTTCGCCATTTTTTAATTCCTTTACTTTATTTGTTGCTTGATTGCCGGCAATTTCAGGAATAAAAGTGCTTGAAACAAATTTTTTCAAATAAAGCGCGGTTGGTTTAAGCGACTCGCCTTTACGACCAATGTGAGAAAGAAGAATGATTTTCGCGCCTTTTTTACGTAAGTAATTTATTGTCGGCAACGCCGCTCTAATCCGAAAATCGTCAACCACGCGGCTGTTTCGAATTGGCACGTTGAAATCGACGCGGACAATTACCCGCTTCCCCTTAATGTTTGGCAATTGCTTTAAGAATTTCATTGAATTTTTCGGGTTTAAGACTTTCGCGGCCGACGAGGAGTCCGTCGGCACGACCGACAGTAAGATAATCGCGAGCGTTCTTTTCATTGACCGAACCGCCGTAAATAATTTTCACTTTTTCCATCGGCTTGCGGCCAAACATATCAGCAAGAACTTTTTTAATAAAGATCACAATCTCGCGGCATTCCTCGGGCATTGCTTCCCTTTTAGCATTTTTGCTAATCGCCCAAATCGGTTCGTAGGCGATGATGGTATTTACAAGATCGCTTTTGCTGACGCCATTTAGATCAAGCTCAAGTTGCTTGCGGATGAAGTGAAGATAATTACCGGCCTCGTCGCGCTTCGATTCGCCAATGCAAAGAATTGGCTTGAGCCCTGACTTCAAAGCGGCGTTTAATTTTTTGTTGATGATTTCATCACTATCGCCAAGTCTTCGGCGTTCAGAGTGACCAATGATCGCGTATTTCGCACCGGCTTCGCGAATTTGCAAACCACTTATTTCCCCGGTGTAAGCGCCTTCAAATTCCCAAAAGAGATCTTGCGCGCCGAGCGTTATTTTTGGCGCTCTCAATTTAGCTAAAGATTCAATAAAAAGAAAAGGCGGGCAGATGACGACTGGTTGGTTTAATTTCAAAGCCGATTTTTTGATACTCTGAAAAATATCTTTGGCTTCGGCAAGGGTTTGCGGGTTCATTTTCCAGTTGGCGATGATCGTGGGTTTCATTGAGGGTATTTTAACAGATATTTTCTATTATTTATACAACCGCACGAATGTAAGTGGATTTTCTTTTTAGCGGTTGTTTTTGTTGGTGTAAATCTATTTCTCATTTTCTAATTTTAATTTCAATTGGAATATCGTCTCAGCCTTAAGTTCAGCCCTTACCCAATCTTTTTGCTTTGCGTCTAGAAGTTCGCCCATGCCAGCGAGAATGCTACGATCGGGAAGTTTTTCAAGCGCCTCAATGCATTTTTGTAAGAAATCGCGAAAAGACATTTCAGTCCTTTTCTCGACTATCTCCTTATTGATAGGCCAATCTTTTTCCAAGAAAAACCAAACATCATAAATATCGCGATTTGCAGCGCCAATCCTTTCGTACATAGCAACCAATTTATGAGCGAACATATCTTCGCGGACCATAATTTTCATGGAGATTCCTAGATAAGATTTCACTTCGTATTTTGATCCAAACTCTCTACGATTGATCTCAATCTTGATATTAGGTGCCTCGTCCTCATAAGAGAGTAAAAGAAAAAGGTTATATCTCTTTTTTCTATGCTCTTTTATTTTCCCATAATTTCTTGCAATCAATTCTATTTTTTCAAATACCTGATCTTTCTTCGTTTCGTCCAAGAGATCAAAATCGAGATCAAGCGATGCCCTGCTTAATTCATGGAATAAATACGCAGCCGTCCCTCCTTTAAAACCCAGAATGGGGCCAAGATTGGTATCGGTGTAAATATTCTTTAGTATTTTTATGAGAGGAGATCTTAGCCAGGTTTTTTATCCATATTTGTACTGGAAATAGCCTTAAAGGCCATTTCTAGTTCATATATTATAATAAATCGGGTTCATTTTCCAGTTGGCGATGATGAGGGGTTTCATTGAGGATATTTTAGCATGGACAACCAAAAGTTTTTCCAAAAACAAAAACCGCCCTAGTTATAGATTAAAGACGGTTTTTATTTTAAATTATGGGGCCTCCAAGCTTAATCGCCATTATCACCATCCCTCGGCCACCGTTGCGGCAAAATTACTCTTTTTACGGTAAAGATTGTTTTTAATAAGTAATTAAACCATAACCATTACCGCCAGCGCCGCCTTGACCGCCTTGATCGCTAGAGTCTCTGCCAGCAGCACCGGCACCGCCGCCCGCACCTCTTACACCACCGGTTCCCCAAGCACCAGAAGTAAGACCGCCTGTAGACACATCAGGAGGTGACAAGAAGCTTCTACCACCTTTTCCTCCTTCGGTGGAAGCGAGAGCTTCTCCTGTAATACCAGAAGATGAAGCAATAGTTGTAATACCAACACCAGAAGTTGTATAAGAACCACCTCCACCGCCTGATGTTGCAAATACAGAACAACTATTGTGACCACATGCTCCTCCTGAACCGGGATCGCCGCCATAAGCTGTCACGCTTTTACTGCCAGTACAAGAAACTGAGCTATTTGATCCACTACCTACTCCATTGTCACCCTTTTTTCCCGTGCCAGCCGCGCTACCGCCCCCGCCGCCAGCACTACCACCGCCAATAGATACCGCGCAGTTTGCTCCGCCGACATTAGTTATTTTTGCTTTAATGTAACCACCGCCACCGCCGCCAGCGCCGCCTTTACCGGAAGAACCACTACTACCCGCACCACCACCACCGCCACCACCACCGGCGCCTTGTACTTCAACAATGATCTCTGTCACACCTGCTGGAACCGCAAAAGTATAGTTGCCTGGTGTCCATGGCAAATTACCCGCAGGGAACGAACCCGTAGGTACTACTGTTTTCGTCGCCGAACAACTAGCAGCACCACAAGTCCAAGACCACGGACCATTTGCTCCGCCGCTTACAGTAGGTGTTGACCCATCGCTACAAAGATTGGTCGTTGGAGCGGTTGTAAATGTTTCGCCATCTGCACTACCACAAGTAACGGTAGGCGGTGGCGCCCCACACAAAACAAGCTTTCCGCCTTTATCAGCACAGACCGGCTGAGGAATGGAAGCGCTATGCCCAAGAGCTCCCACAGTTGCCTGGTAAGTACCAATCGTGTTGCTGGAAAGATCATCGGTAACAATATCTTTAAAGATGCCTACCGAGGTTTTAAGATCGTATCCCGAGAAATCGGCCGATCCTCCTCCTTTTAATGCATTTAAGTAATTAGTACCAATAACAAGCGGGCCGGCTTTTATTTGCTTAGTCCCGCCAACATTAATCGGCGCGTCGGCATTGGGAACGGGCGGAGTGCTTGACGGCGGTGTCCACGTCTGCGCGAAAGCGATGCCGATGCTCAAAAGAGCGCCGAGAATAATGACCTTTAACGACTGGAGAAGGGATTTTTTGTTCATGTGATT